>DASRES010000064.1 GCA_035651955.1 Acidimicrobiia bacterium | reverse complement strand
TCGGGCGACGGTGAGTCGGCGACCACCGCGAGCACGCAACGGCACCCCGGGTGGGCGGGCGGGTGCGGCTGCCCCGTCGGGAACGACTCGCCCTTGCGCGTCGGCTCCAGGGCGTTGTCGTCGCAGTCGGCGCACCGTCCCTCCCGCTCGGGGACCCACCGCAGCATGGAACCGTCCGGCGCGGCGTCGAGCGTGCCGCGGGCCCAGGCGGCCGTGAGCACGTCGCCGATCGCGCCGTCGAGCGCGCCCTTCCACTCGCGGTAGCGCGCGTTCACGCGCTGCGTGACGTCGTCCTCCGTCTCGTCGGCCGTGGCGAGCGCGTCGTACACGCGTTCGCGCAGTGGGAGGACGAGATCGCGGACCGCGAGATCGACGAGGTCGCGCGGCACCGCGCGGTGCGCGCCACCGCCCGATCCCTCGCCGTACGCGGCCTCGACCGCGGGTTGTACGACGGCGGTCCACGCGGTGAGCTGATCGTCGAGACCGGGAAGGACCTTGTCGGGCGCGGGTGTCCCCTTCTCCGTGCGCAGGACGTCGAGCAGCTCGTTCTGCTCGTCCTGCAGCGCGCGCTTCGATCGACGCACGACGTCGCGGAACACAGGCTCGAGCGCGCTGTCGCGTGCATCGACGAGGGCCGCGTCACCGGTGGGTACGGGCGCGCCGTCCGCCTCCGCCACGGCAGCGTCGTCCGCGGCGGGGACGTCGCCTTGGCCGTTCCCGTTCACCTGCGCCTCGAGCGCCGGCCCGGTGTCGAGGACCGCGCGAGCCTCGTCGACGGCCTGCTCGCGTCCCGCGCGCAGCCGCGCGAACAGCGCGTCGACGTCGCGGGCCCGAGCCGGGTGGTGCTCCTCGGGCTCGGCGCCGCCGCCGGGGCCGCCGCCGGACGCGTCCTCGACCGACGGAGCGTCGTCGACGGTGACTGCGTCGCCGACGATGGTGTCGGTGCGCGCCTCCTCGACGACGACGATCTCCTCGACGACGATCTCGGGCTCGACGTCGTCGGGCGCGCGCCGCTCGTCGACCACGCCGGCGTCCGGCGCGCCCTGGGCGACGGACGCGGTCTCCGCGTGTGTCAACGCGTCGGTCGCCTCGGTGAAGGTGCGCTTCACGACGCGGTACGCCTCGAGCAGCCGCTCACGTCCGGCTCGGAGCTCGTCGACCTGACTCTGCAACAGGCCGCGACGTCGCGACATCTCGGTGAGGATCCGCTCCCGGACGGCGCGCGCCTCGGCCACCATCTCGCGACCCTCGGCGCGCGCGGCTTCGCGCGTGGCCTCGGCGTCGCGGGTCGCCTGCTCGCGTGCAAGCTCCGATTCGCGTTGCGCCTCGGAGCGCATCTCCGCGACCGCGGCCTCGACCTCGCTGTGGCGCGCCGCGACGGCTGCCTCGGCCTCGCGGCGCATCTGCGCGCACTGGGCCTCGGTCGTCTCGCGCAACCTGCGGGCCTCGTCTTGTGACTCCTGCAGGAGTGCCGTGGCACGCTCGTCGGCCTTGCGCCGGATGTCCTCGGCGCTCTCCTGCGCGATCCGCAGGACACGCGCGGTCTCCTCGCCGAGGGACTCGAGCAGCTGCTGCTCGGTCGGGGGCGGCGGGTTGCGCAGCCGGTCCTCGAGCTGCTCGACGCGCGCCGCGAGGTCGGCCTCGCGCTGCTTGAGGCTGGTGAACTCCTCCGCGATGCGGCGCAGGAAGTTGCGCACCTCGGTCTCGGAGACGCCACGGAACGAGCTCGCGAAGCCCCGGTTGACGATCTCCTCCGGGGTCAGGCGCGTCGCGCTCGAGACGGTCCGGCGCGGCAGCTCGCCGTCAGCCATGCACGCACCCCCTGGTCAGTCCGCCAATGGTATTGGCGCGGCGGCGTCGCTCGCCGGATCACCCCGCGACGCCGGCCGTCGCGGTCGTCGTCGACGGTGCGGGCGGGAGCGGCGCACCGCCCGCGGCCTGGAGCGCGCGCAGCGCGTCGGACAGGTTGCGCACGCCGACGACCTTCATCGAGCCCGCGTGCTTGCGCGCGTCGGCGAGCTCGGTCGTCGGGACGAGGAACAGCCGCGCGCCCGCGCCGCGCGCGGTGACCGCCTTCTGCGCGACGCCGCCGACGGGGCCGACCGACCCGTCGGACTCGATCGTCCCCGTCACCGCGACGTCATGGCCCGCGGTGAGGCTCCCGGGCGTGAGCTCGTCCAGAACCGTGAGCGTGAAGGCGAGCCCGGCGGACGGTCCGGTCACGGGACCGGGGTCGATCCGCACGTCGACCGGGAACGTGTAGGTGAGGTCGTCGGTCGCGACGATGCCCACCTGCGCCTGCCCCTTGTACGGGCCCGACGGTGCCCGTTCGGTCTTGACCGAGACGTCGCGGCGCTGGGTGCCGCGACGGACGGTGAACGCGACGGACTGCCCGGGCTGGTGGGCCCGGACGAGCGGGCCGACCTGCGCGGACGTCGTCACGGGCTTGCCGTCGACGGCGAGGATCTCGTCGCCGACCTGGAGGTGGCCCAGCGCGGGGGTCTTGCACCCGACGTCGAACACGACGACGCCGTGGCTCGTGGACGTCACGTGGTACCCGAGCCGGCCGAGCGCGACCGCCTTCGCCGTCTGCTGCGACTCGGTCATGTACATCTCGTTCTGGACGTCGTCCTCATGACGCGTGAGACAGCCGAGATCGTCCTTCTCGGAGATGATGTCGCTGTCCGGGCTCAACCACCCCGCGAGCATCCGGTACAGGTTCGGTCGCTGGTTCGTCACCGACACGGTCAGGAAGAGCACCGCGCCCGGCGACCGGTAGGTCTTCGCGCCGTTGATCCGCACGACGTCGTTCACGGGCGTCGCGTCGCCGGGCGAGATGATCACGTACGGCAACCGCACGAAGAAGGCCGCGACCGCGAGCACCACCACGACCACGACCGCGATCGACAGGATGCGACGCCAACGGGAGCGGTGCGGTGGCGCGGGTGAAGTGTCGTCGGCCGTCGTCGTCCCGGTCTGCATGCGGCGGTCAGCCTGCCACGGAACCTCGGCCGAGCACGCGCGTGCGCCGGCATGCACCGCTACGTTGGCCGGCGTGGTCGTCGACGACGTGGACGCGCCCGACCCGGTCGCGCGGGCGGCTGCGGCGGTCGCGATCGGGCTCGCTGACACGCCTCCACGGTCCGAGCTCTCGCGCGTCGAGCGACTCCTCGACGACGCCGACTCGCGCGTGCGCGCGGCCGCACTGGGTGCGCTCGTTCGCGCGAGCGCGTCACGCCGAGCGCGTTCCGCATGGCGACGCGCTGCACGCGACGGAGATCCCGCGGTGCGCCGGCGCGCCGCGGAGCTCGCCCCGGCGCTGGGGCGTCCGGCGCCCGTCGTGAACGTGATACGGCTCCTCCACGACGCTGATGCCGGAGTCGCCGAGGCAGCGGCGTGGGCGCTCGGCGAGCTCGGCGACTCGACACGTCACGGCGGTGGGGTCCCCGCGCTCGTCACGGCCGCGACCGGGCACCCGGACCCGCTCGTGCGCGAAGCAGCCGTCGCGGCGCTCGGCGCGCTCGGCGACACGCGCGGGCTCGACGCGATCCTCGCCGCGTGCCGTGACAAGCCCGCCGTCCGTCGCCGCGCGGTGCTCGCGCTGGCGCCGTTCGACGGCCCCGCGGTCGACGACGCCCTCGCACGCGCACGCGACGATCCCGACTGGCAGGTCCGTCAAGCCGCCGAGGATCTGCATTGATGGTCGCGCTCGCAAGCTCGCCGCTCCCCTGCCAACGGCGCGACACATCGGAGGACGCGATCGACCTACCCACACCCGTCAGGCGCGTGACCCGTCACGCCTGCGCGCGGCCCATGAACATCTCCTTCAGCCGGTCGAACGACTCGAGGCAGCGACCCGCGCCGAGCACGACGCACTCGAGCGGCGCGTCGACGAGATGCACCGGCAGCGCCGTCTCCTCCGCGATGCGCCGGTCGAGACCACGCAGCATCGACCCACCGCCGACGAGATGGATGCCCTGCAGGATGAGGTCCTGCGCGAGCTCGGGCGGCGTCTGCGCGAGCGCGCGGATCACCGCGTCGCAGATCGCGCGGACGTGCTCCTCCACGGCGTCGCGCACCTCGTCCGGCGAGAGGATGATCGTCTTCGGGAGGCCGGTCATCAGGTCTCGGCCGCGCACCTCGGCCTTGAACTCGTCCTCGAGCGGGAACGCCGATCCGATCGCGAGCTTGATCTCCTCCGCGGTGCGCTCACCGATCGCGATGCCGTACTCGCGGCGCACGTACGACTGAATGGCGGCGTCGATGTCGAACGACCCGACGCGCACCGCCTCGAGCGCGACGATCCCGCCGAGCGAGATGACCGCGACCTCGGTCGTACCGCCGCCGACGTCGACGACGAGGTTGCCGAGCGGCTCGTGGATCGGCAGCCCCGCGCCGATCGCGGCCGCCATGGGCTGCTCGATGAGATACGTCGCGGCGGCGCCCGCGCGCCGTGCGGCCTCCAGCACCGCGCGCTGCTCCACGTGGGTGATCGCGGACGGCACGCAGATGAGCACGCGCGCCCGGTAGAGGCGTGACACACCCGCGCGCTGGAACAGCAGCCGGATCATCCGCTGCGTGATCTCGAAGTCGGTGATCGCGCCGCCACGAAGGGGCCGGACCGCGACGATGTAGCCCGGTGTCCTCCCGATCATCTGCCACGCCTCGTGGCCCATCGCGAGCACGTCCTGCGTGCGGCTGTTGAGCGCGATGACGGTCGGCTCGTTGAGGATGATCCCCTGGCCCCGCGAGTAGACGAGCGTGTTCGCGGTGCCGAGGTCGATCGCGAGGTCCCTAGCCAGTGCGCTGCGCTCCGGTGCGGCGGCGGGTCTTCGCCGGTCGGCGCGACCGTTCCTCCGGCGGCGCGAGCGCTTCGAGCCCGCGGGCGAACTCGTCGATGCTCGACTCCATCGAGGTCGGCCGCCGGTTCCGGACGAGGAGAACGCCGATGCCGACGATGCTGAGGACGGCCGCCATCAGCAGGAACTCCACGTCGCTCTCCTAGGTGCCCGGAACGGAACGGAGGGGATGGTCGCACACGGCCCAGTCGGAACCGCCATCCCAGTGCTCCCGCTTCCAGATCGGGACGGTCTCCTTGAGCGTGTCGATGCAGTAGCGCGCCGCCTCGAAGGCCTCGGCGCGGTGCGGCGCCGACACGACGACGGCGACGGAGACCTCGGACAGCTCGAGATCGCCGACGCGATGGAGCAGCGCGACGCGCTCGACGGACGGCCAACGCCGTCGCGCGTCGACCGCGACGTCGCCGAGCGCGCGCGTCGCCTGCTCCTCGTACGCCTCGTACGTCAGACCGACGACGCCGTCGCGCCCCTCGGAGTGATCGCGCACGATTCCGAGGAAGCACGCGATCCCGCCACTCCCCGGCGTCGCCGCCCAACCGAGCGCGCGGTCGACGGGCAGCGGCCCGGACGCGAGCGCGATCCAGTCGTCGGCGGCGGGCGGGGCCAGCACGCAGGTCATTCTACGGACGGACGCCCAGGACTGCTTTCCCGAGCGATGCCCGCGGTCGCCACTGGGTGTGTGCCGCGGTCGCGTGCGAGGAGGCCGTCGGTACACTCGCTCGCCATGTCTGCCGGCACCCCCGACGAGGGTGAGGGCGGCTCGGGCGGTTCGCCCCCCGATCCTCTGGACCGCCTCTGGATCCACCCCGCGGAGCTCGGTCCGCGGACGCGCAGCACGCGGCCCGCGTCACGGGGCGGTGGACGGGAGTGGGCGATCGCGTTCGTCGCGGGCGCGGTCGGCGCGCTCGTCACGGTGACGACGCTCGCCGCGTTCGGCGCGTTCGACCATCACGACTCGTCGATCGCAGAGTCGACGCGCGAGCAGCGCGCCGACAACGCGGAGCTCGTCGCGCGCGTGGTCGCGCAGGCGGGACCGAGCGTCGTCGGCGTCGCGCTCACGTCGGCATCGGGAACGCGACGCTCGTCGGGCGTCGCGATCGGCGGCGGCCGCGTGCTCACGAGCTCCGACGCCGTCGACGGCTCGGGGACGATCACCGTCACGACCGTCGACGGCCGCTCGGCGACCGGCCAGCTCGCAGGCACCGACCCCGCGACCGACCTCGCGCTGGTGCGCGTCGACCAGCTGCCGCTCCCGGCGGCCCGCTTCGGCTCCGCCGACTCCCTGCAGGTCGGCCGCCAGGTCATCGCGGTCGGGGTGGGACTCGACCAGCACTGGGTCAGCACGGGCGTCATCTCGTCGCTCGACGGGCTGGTGCAGGTGCGGCCGGGCCGGATGCTCGCCGAGATGGTCCAGACCGACAATTCGATCTCGCCCGAGGCGGGGGGCGGCGCGCTCGTCGACCAGTCCGGCACCGTCGTCGGGATCCTCGTCCCCGTCCGCGGGGTGTCGGGCGGCCTCGCGACGCCCGCGAACGTCGCGGCCGACGTCGCCGACCAGATCACGAGCACGGGCAAGGCCGAGCACGGTTGGCTCGGGGTCGTCGGCGAGGACCACGACGACCACCCGACCGGAGTGCTCGTGACCGGCACGGAGACCGGAAGTCCTGCGGCCCGGGCCGGGCTCGCCGCCGGGATGGTGATCACCGACGTCGACGGCCGGCCCGTCGACAGCATGGCGGAGCTGATGGCCGCGGTCCGCCCCCGCCGGCCCGGCGACACCGTGGACCTGACCTACGCGCAGGGGAATCGGATGGGCTCGGTCGACGTCACCCTCGGCGCATGGACGGACGCGTCGCCTGCCACGAACGCGCCGACCTCGAACCCGACGGAACCCGTGTCGGTCGGGTAGCGCGCGTTGGGAGCCGACACCTGCCGGGGCGCGACAATGACGTGCACCTGACCGCGCAGCCGGAGACGTGCGCATGACATCGCACTCGGACGAGCTCGAGGACGTCGATCGCGAGCTGTTGAACGCGCTCCAGTGGGACTTCCCCGTCGTGGAGCAGCCGTTCGGGGCGCTCGGGGAGCGGCTGTCCATCGGCGATGCCGACGTGCGTGCGCGGGTACGGCGACTGAAGCAGCTCGGTGTGCTGCGGCAGCTGTCCGCGATCTTCGACACGCGCGCGCTCGGGTACGACTCCGCGCTCGTCGCCGCGAAGATCGACCCGGACCGCGTCGACGACGCGGCGCGCGTCGTGAGCGAGCATCCGGGTGTCAGCCACAACTACAAGCGCAACCACGCGTACAACCTCTGGTACACGATCGCCGTCCCGCCGGGACAGTCGCTCGACGAGCACGTCGACGTCCTGCACCGCGCGTCCGGCGCCCTCGTGACACGCAAGCTCCCGACGCTGAAGCTCTACAAGATCGGCGTGAAGCTCGACATGACGGGCACGACGGCCGCGAACGCAAAGAGCGACGTGCTCGAGCACGAGAAGCCGGAGCGCCGTCCCGACATGGAGGCGCCCGAGCTGTCTGACGTCGAGATCGAGACGATCCGCGTCGTCCAGGAGGACCTTCCGCTCGTCGAGCGCCCGTTCGCGGCGCAGGCCGCCCATCTCGGAGTGAGCGAACGCGACGTGCTCGACATGCTCGCGTCGTTCAAGGAGCGCAAGCTGATGCGCCGCTTCGCGGCGGTGATGAACCACCGTACGGCGGGGTTCAAGGCGAACGCGATGGGCGTGTGGGCCGTCCCCGAGGAGCAGCTCGAGGAGCTCGGCCCGAAGATGGCGGGGTTCGCGGCCGTGAGCCACTGCTACCGCCGGCCGACGTACGAGGACTGGCCGTACTCGGTGTTCACGATGGTGCACGGGCGCAGCGCGCGCGACTGCGAGGCGACGATCGACGCGATCCGCGACGAGACCGGCGTCGACGACTACGCGCTGCTCTGGTCCGTCAAGGAGTACAAGAAGACGCGCGTCCGCTACTTCACGCCGGAGTGGGACGCGTGGACACGGGAGCACCCTCCCGCCACGGCGACGAGCTGACGATCACCGCGCTGCTCTGCGCGAGCGCGTCGTAGCGGTACCCGATCCCGCGGACGGTCACGATGCGCGTCGCCGCGTGGTCGCCGAGCTTCCGGCGCAGCATCGACACGTGCACCTCGAGCGTCTTGGTCGGCGCGTCCGCGGCGCGTCCCCAGACGGCATCGAGGATGCGGCGCCGCGCGACGACCCGCCCCGCGTGCGCGAGGAGGAACGCGAGCAGCTCGAGCTCCTTGGGGCGCAGCGCGAGCGGGCGGCCTCGCATCCACGCGCGCCCGGCCAGCCGGTCGACCTCGACGTCGCCGACCACCAGCCGGCCGCGTGACGCGAGATCGGGCCGCAGGTGCGAGCGCACACGCGCGCGCAGGTCCGCGAGCGCGAACGGCTTCGGCACGTAGTCGTCCGCGGCCGCGAGGTCGTCGAGCGCCGCGGCTCGGAAGCGCGCGCGTGATCCATCCGACGTCAGCACGAGGACCGGCGGCGCCGGGCTCCGCTGCTTCACCACGCGGCACAGCGCGCTCGCGCTCCCGTCGCGCAGGTCGAGGTCGACGACGACGAGGTCGGCCCGGTCGTCGGCGAAAGCGTCGAGCGCGCTCACGCCGTCGACGACGCGATCGGCGTCGTAGCCGTCGAGACGGAACGCCTCGACGAGCCCGTTGCCGATGGCGTCGTCGTCCTCCACGACCACGATCCGCCCGCTCGTCACACCTCCACGCTATGCGTGGTCGCGAAGACGCGCGGAGCGGTCGCGCCGGCGACGGGCCGCGACGACGCCGACCGCGGCCGTCGCCGCGCCGGCGGCCCCGGCCGCGATCACGAGCGGGAGGCGGGAACGGGCCGCGTCGCCGGTCTCGAGGATGGTGTCCTCGTTGGTGTGGGCGGGACTCCACCCGGCCGCTCGGAGCCGGTCGTTGGCCACCACCCACGGGTGCGTGAGGTACGGGACGATGCCGGGCGACACCCCGGGGAGGCCGAGACGGCGAGCCCGCGTCAGCGCCCTCTCCACCAGGCCGCCCGGCAGGGCGGGCACGAGCCGGCGCGGCATGAGCGCCAGCGCGGCATCAGGAGCGAGCCACCCGTCGCATGCGAGGTTGTACGCGCCCGGCAGCGGGCGGCCGACCGCGAGCGCCACCGCGGCGGCGACGTCGTCCACGTGGGCCACCTGGACGGGCGGGTTCGCGCCGCGGATGCGCAGCGCCGGACGCCCCGCGACGAGGCGGGCCGAGAGATGGTCGGTCCCCGAGGCCGCGCCCATGATCGGGGCCGCGCGCAGCACCGTCACCGTGCCGTCCGCGTGCTGGTCGTGCCAGTCGAACAGCAGGCGCTCGACCTCGGCGGCGACGACCGCGGGCGCGAACCGCGGGTTCGGCCGCAGCGGCGCGTCCTCGGTCAGCGGCACCGGGTTGTTCGCCCACGCGCCGTAGACCGTCGCGCTCGACACGCGAACGACGCGCCCGACACCGGCGGACGTCGCCGCTTCGAGCACGCGACGCGTCCCGTCGACGTTCACCCGCCCCATCAGGGACTCGTCGGTGATCGCGTCGGGGAGCGCGGCGAGGTGGACGACGACGTCGACGCCCTCGAGCAGCGGCTTGAGCTCACCGCTCGCGACGTCGACGCGGTGGAACTCGAACCGCCGCGCGCGGCGCGCGGGATCGCGCACGTCGAGCCCGACGATGCGATCGACCTCGGCGTCGGCGTCGAGCAGCGGAAGCACGCGCTGACCGATGACGCCCGAAACGCCCGTGATCGCCACGCACACCATGCTCCATAGACTGACCGCGTGGGCGACCTGCCTCAACCCGGCGAGCACGACGATCCCGACGAGCCGGGACGCCAGCCGTCACCGTTCCCCTTCGGACCGGGTGGCCCGTTCGGCCCCGGCGGCCTCGACCTGTCGCGCATCGACATCGCGCAGATGATGCGGATGCTGCAGTCCGAGGGCCCGGTCAACTGGGAGGTCGCGCGGCAGGTCGCCGAGCAGGTCGCCACGAACGGCGAGCCCGAAGTCGGCTTCGGCGAGTCGGCGCACCGCGAGCTCGAGGAGCTCGTGCGGGCCGCGCAGTCGCACGTCGTCGCGGAGACGGGCTTGACCACCGCGCTGCAGACGCCCATGCAGACGGTGACGCCGCGCGGGTGGGCGAACCTGCACGCCGGCGCGTTGCGCAACGTCGTGGAGCCGCTCGCGAAGACGCTCGAGGACGCGATGACCGCGGCGCAGGAGGCCGACGGCCTGCTCGACGCGGAGTCGATGGGGCCCGACCAACCCGACCTCGGCGCGATGCTCGGCCTCCCGCCCGGGACGGACCCGTTCGGGCGTCTGCTGACGACCCTCGCGCCGCTGCTGCTCGGCATGCAGGCCGGCTCCATGATCGGCTACCTCGCGCAGCACGCGCTCGGGCGGTACGACCTCCCACTCCCGACGGACGACGCGCCGAGCCTCTGCTTCGTCGTCCCGAACATCGACGCGTTCCAGCGCGAGTGGTCGTTGCCCGCGACCGATCTCCGCTTCTACGTCGCGCTGCACGAGGTCGTGCACGCCGCGCAGCGCGCGGTGCCGTGGGTGCAGTCACGCCTCGTACGGCTCGCGATCGACTACGTCTCCGCGTACGAGGTCGATCCCGGTGCGTTCGAGGCGCGCTTCGGCGACGTCGACCCGACCGACCCGGCGTCGCTCGCGAGCATCGCCGAGCGGCCCGAGGCCCTGCTCGGCGCGATGCAGTCCGACCGCCAGCGCGCGGTGCTCGACACGTTGCAGACGTTCACGTCGGTCGTCGAGGGCTACGCCGACAGCGTCCTCGACCGCATCGGCGCGCGGATGATCGGCTCGTACGGCCAGATCCACGAGGCGATGAAGCGCCACCGCCTCGAGCGCGGCGAGGCCGATCGCTTCATCGAGGGACTCCTCGGTCTCCACCTCGACCGCGAGCACTACGAGCGCGGCGAGGCGTTCTGCCGGGGCGTCCTCGAGCGGGCCGGACCCGAGGGC
The DNA here is from genome assembly GCA_035651955.1 of Acidimicrobiia bacterium. Lineage (NCBI taxonomy): Bacteria > Bacillati > Actinomycetota > Acidimicrobiia > Acidimicrobiia bacterium. The sequence continues at coordinate 20,732 of DASRES010000064.1, read as the reverse complement.
CTCAACCGGCTCTGGGAGCGCGAGGAGATGCTGCCGACGCCGGCGGAGCTCGAGGCGCCCGGGCTCTGGCTCGCCCGCATCGACCTGCCGGACGGGTGATACCGTTCGGGCCCTCATGACGCGCACCTATCCGTTCGGCTGGTTCTTCGTCGGCGCCGGGGTGTCCCGGGCCGCGAGCCGCCGCGGGTAGCGCGCCTCGCCGCCACACAGGGACGACGCCCCGGCCTCGACGCCGGGGCGCTTCGCGTCCGGGCGTCGAACGGGGCCGAGAGGGAGGACCGACCGTGCCCGCACCACACCCGGACCACCGGCTCGTCGCCATGACGGACACGTGCGCGCGCTCCACCGTGCGCGCCGGCAGCGCGGTCGTCGGTGGCGACACGTTCACGCTCGTCGCCGGCGCGTGCGCAGTGGAGACGCCCGAGCAGCTCGGGGCGGCGTGCGACGCGGCGGTCGCGGCCGGCGCGACGTTGCTGCGCGGCGACCTGTTCAAGCACCGGACGTCGCCGTACGCGTTCCAGGGTCTGCGCGAGGACGGCGTCGCGCTCGTCGCGCACGAGCGTGCGCGCGCCGGACTGCCGTGGGTGATCGAGGTGCTCCACCCCGACGACCTCGAGACCGTCGACGCGATCGCGGACGTCGTGCGCGTCGGTGCGCGCAACATGCAGAACTTCGAGCTGCTGAAGGAGTGCGCGCGCTCGGGGAAGCCGGTGATGCTGAAGCGCGGGCTGTCCGCGACGATCGACGAGTGGCTGCTCGCCGCGGAGTACGTCGCGGCGTCGGGCAGCCTCGACATCATCCTGTGCGAGCGCGGCATCCGCACGTTCGAGACCGCGACCCGCAACACGCTCGACCTCTCGGCGGTACCGGTCGTCCGCGAGCGATCGCACCTCCCGGTGGTCGTCGACCCGTCCCACAGCACCGGGTCGCGGGCGCTCGTCGAGCCGATGGCCCTCGCCGCCGTCGCGGCAGGCGCGGACGGGGTGATGCTCGACGTGCACCCCGACCCAGCCGGCGCGCGCTGCGACGGGCCGCAGGCACTCCTCCCCGGCGAGGCCGCCGCGCTCGGCGCGAAGCTGCGGGGACTCGCACGGTGGACGGGCCGAACGGTCGACGAGCCAGTGCACACACTCGACACGACCGCGGCGTGACGGGAGCGATCGCATGACCCAGGAACTGCGGATCGGCGTTCTCGGCGCCGGCGTGATGGGCGCGGGCATCGCGCAGGTCACCGCAACCGCCGGGTTCACGACCACGTGCTACGACGTCGACCCTTTTGCGCTCGACAAGGCGCGTGAGATCACCACGACGGGCCGCTACGGGTTCGAGCGCGGCGTCGAGCGCGGCAAGCTGACTCGTGAGCAGGCCGACGCCGCGCGCGAGCGTCTCTCGTTCACGGCGTCGTTCGACGAGGCCGCGGCGACCGACCTCGTGATCGAGGCCGTGCCCGAGCGCCTCGACCTGAAGATCCGCGTGTTCCGCGACCTCGACCGGGCGGCGCCGGCGGGATCGATCCTCGCGTCGAACACGTCGGGCTTCCCGATCACCGCGCTCGCTGCCGCGACGGACCGTCCCGACCGCGTGATCGGCTGGCACTGGGCATCACCCGCGCCGGTCATGCGCCTCGCCGAGATCGTGCGCACGCGCGAGACGAGCGAGGACACGATCGCGACCGTGCGGGAGACGGCGGCCGCGTGCGGCAAGAACCCGGTCGTCGTGCGCGACGCGCCGAACGCGTGGGGCTTCGTCGCGAACCGGGTCTACTTCGCGATGATCGCCGAGGCGCAGGCCGTCGTCGCGGCCGGCATCGCGACGGCCGACGAGGTCGACCGTCTGATGATGGACTGCTTCAACTGGCCCACCGGCCCCTTCGGCATGGTCAAGGGAGCCGGCAGCGGCTGGTCGTGAGTCAGAACCAGGTCGCGGCGTAGGGGGCGGGCGTTGACGCGAACACCGTGTCCGCGCGGGTGATCGCGCCCGGCGTGCGCTCCTCGACGAGACCGGCGCGTGCGAGCTCGCCGAACGTGACACCACCCAGGTAGGTGCTCGCGAGCTCCGGCGTGTCGAGCACGAGGTCCGCCCGCGCGCCGTCGACGCGCTCGCACGACGCCTTCCCGCCGTCGACGTGCAGCCGGAAGCAGCCGCCCGACGACGGGCGGAACCCATCACGCACGTCGAGCACGACCTCGCCGTCGCTCGCGTAGTTGCGGGCCGCGAGCGCGGCAGGCACGTCGACGATGCGCAGCCACAGGTGATCGCCGAACCGGTCGACGAGCATGTGACGCGATTCCGAGAGCATCCACCGCAACGGCTCGTCGACCGGGATGTTCCACGTCGCGATCGTCTCGACGAGGTCGACACCGCAGATGAACCGCCACAGCGCGCGACGCGCGTCAGGCGTGACGCTCTGCAGGTCACGTACGCCGAGCCGGTGCCTGCTGATCCCGCGCAGCCACCGCTCCTCGAGCGAGTACGTCACGTACCCGTCGGGCTCGCCGTCGTCGCCGACGTGGACGACGTGGAACGCCTTCCCCGATCCGACCTTCGACTCGTCGAACGCGAAGTACTGGCTCGGCCACCACAGTTCGGGACGCGACATCGCGCCCGGAAACGTTCGACGCGCGCGGTCGAAGATCGCGGGGAGCAGCGACCGCGCCTCGCCGTCGTCGACGAGACGGCACTGCCCCTCGCCGCGCGGGCCGTCGATGAAGGCGGCGTGTCGGCGGTCGAGCTCGAACGACACGTGCATCGTCGCGATGCCGTACCCGAAGCGGCGGTAGATCCCGCCCTCGGATGCCGTGAGCGCGGCGATGTGCTCGCCGCGTGACGTGACGTCGTCGAGCTGTGCTCGCATCATCGCAGTCAGCAACCCACGCCTTCGGTGGGTCGGCAGGACACCGACCGCGCTGACCGCCGCGACCGGGATGCACGCGCCGCCGGGCAACGTCAGCTCCATCGAGTACGCGCGCGTCGTCCCGACGACCTCGTCGCCGTCGAACGCGGCGAGCGTGCGGTCGAGATCCTCGAACGCCCACGCCGGCGTCTCCTCCGGCACGTGCACGCCGAAGGCGGTGAACTCCGCACGCGCGAACGCGGCCATCTCGTCGCGCGTCACCGAGCGTACGGCGGACGTCATGTCATCGGCTCCCGCCCCTCGGGTGCGGGGGACGGACCGGGCGGCAGCGGTCGACGGCGGCCCTGCGTGCTCCTCGCGCGCAACCCGCCTGCGTACGACAGCCCGACGAAGCCGAGCGTGAGTGCCAGCACGAAGAACCCGACGCGCTTCGTCATCACCTCGAAGAGCGCGACCGGGATCAGCGCGCCGACGACCCAGCACAGCTGGAACCGGGTCTCGAAGCGCGCGAACGCGCGGCCGCGGATCTCGTCCGGACCGTCACGCTGCACGAGGCTGTCGAACGCGAGCTTCCCCGCGCCCGCACCGAACGCCACCCCCGCCGACGCGACGACGAGCATCATCAGGCTCCCCGAGCGCGCCGCGAACAGCGTGATCACCGCGGGCAGCAGGAGCGACCCGGCGAGGATCACCTCCTCGCGGAGCCGCTTGCGGAGCACGGGCGCGACGATCACGCCGAGGAAGTTGCCGCCCGCGCTCGCGACGAGCACGACGCCGTACCAGATCGCGCTCTCGTGCGCGCTCTTCAACGCGAACGCCGCGAAGAACGTGAGGAACCCGACCGCGCCGCGCAGCACGGCCATCGCCGTCGCCGCGATCGTGATGCTCGGGACGTTCAGCCGGGCGCGCTCGCTCGCCCGCTCACCCGGCGCGAGCGACCTCGCCTTGTCGATCCGGAGCGCGAGCACCGCGCCGACGAGGAACACGCACATGGCGAGGTAGAGCGACCACTCGGCGCCGAACAGCTTCAGCACGCCGGCCGCGGGGAGACCGCCGACCATGCTCGCGATGACGGCGATCAGCGCGAGTCGCGAGTTCGCCTCGACGAGCTCGTCCTCGCCCTTGACCGTCGTCGGCACGAGCGAGCTCTTGGCGACGGACTGCCCCTTCGAGAGCACCAGCGCGCCGAACGCGAGCGGGAACAGCAACAGCCCGTGCAGGTGCTTCGCCATGAAGTAGCAGATCACCGCGCGGCCGAGACAGCCCAGGACCACGAGCATCCGGCGACCGCCGCGCGTCCGGTCCAGCGCGGGACCGATCACCGGTGCGACCACGGAGAACGGCGCGACCGTGAGAACGAGGTAGAGCAACACCTTCGGCCGCGCCGCGCTCGGGCTGAGCGAGAAGAAGATCGACCCGGCGAGCGCGACGGTCAGGCACGCGTCACCGACGACGCTCGCCGCATGCGCCATCGCGAGCCGCGCGAACGGCGTCGACTCGAGGTCGCGGAGGTCCCGGGCCATGACGCACCATGCTCGCGCTCACACGGGCGTCCGCTCTCCCGATCCAGCCGTAGCCGAGGGTTCACCGTCACGGAACGCGGCGTTCGCGCGCGCGACACCGTCCCGACCACGACAGCCCGTACGGTCGGCGGGTCGGCCGGGTGCACCTCCGGTTCGCCACTCCCCCCTCGCGGGCCGGAGGTGCCGCCCGTCCGTCTCGCCGAGCCGAACGGGAATTCGCGAGTGGACCGGTACGATCGCCGCATGCCTCCTCCCGACACGGAGGCGGGCGCACGGGGCGAGGCCGCTCCCGACTCGCGGTTCCTCAACCGCGAGCTGTCGTGGCTCGACTTCAACGCCCGGGTGCTGGCCCTCGCCGAGAACCCGTCCGTCCCCCTGCTCGAGCGGGCGAAGTTCCTCGCGATCTTCAGCCAGAACCTCGACGAGTTCTTCCAGGTGCGAGTCTCGGGCCTGCAGGAGCAGCTCGCGGCGGGTCTGCGCGCGACGTCACCCGACGGCCTCGGCCCGCTGGCGCAGCTCCGCGGCATCCGGCACCGCGTCGAGGAGCTCGTCGCCCGCCAGTCTGCCGTGTTCACGAAGGAGGTCGCGCCCGCGCTCGAGGAGCACGGGATCCGGTTCTGCGACTGGGACGGCCTCACCGACGACGACCGCCGCTTCCTCGACGGCGTGTTCGAGGAGCACGTCTTCCCCGTCCTGACGCCGCTCGCGGTCGATCCCGCGCACCCGTTCCCCTACATCTCGAACCTCTCGCTCAACCTCGCGGTCGTCGTGCGCGATCCCGTCACCGGCGACGAGCGCTTCGCCCGGGTCAAGGTGCCGCCGTTGCTGCCGCGCTTCGTCGCGCTCCCGGACGAGCGCGCGTTCGTGCCGCTCGAGCAGCTCATCGCGGCGCGGCTCGACACGCTCTTCCCCGGCATGGAGATCCTCGCCCACCACCCGTTCCGCGTCACACGCGACGCGGACTTCGAGCTCGAGGACGAAGCCGAGGACCTGCTCGAGGCGATCGAGAGCGTGCTGCGCCGTCGCTCACGCTTCGGCCACGCCGTCCGCCTCGAGGTCGACACGCGCATGTCCGACGAGGTGCTCGGCCTGCTGTGTCGCGAGCTCGACCTGTCCGAGGAGGACGTGACGGTCGTCGACGGGCCGCTCGACCTCGCGGGCCTGTGGACGTTGCACGCGCTGAGCCGCCCCGACCTGCACGACGACACGTGGAAGCCGCAGACGCCCGCCGCGCTGACGCCCGGTGAGGTCGCACCCGACTTCTTCCGCATCCTCGAGACGGGCGACGTGCTCGTCCACCACCCGTACGACTCGTTCGCGACGTCGGTCGAGGCCTTCATCGACCAGGCGGCGCGCGACCCGCGGGTGCTCGCGATCAAGCAGACGCTGTACCGGACCGCGAACCCCGAGAGCGGCATCGTCCGGTCGTTGATCGCAGCAGCCGAGGCCGGCAAGCAGGTCGTCGTGCTCGTCGAGCTGAAGGCACGCTTCGACGAGCAGGCGAACATCGAGCGCGCACGCGCGCTCGAAGAGGCGGGCGCGCACGTCGTCTACGGGCTCGTCGGCTTGAAGACGCACGCGAAGATCCTGCTCGTCGTGCGGCAAGAGCACGGTGGGATCCGGCGCTACTGCCACGTCGGGACCGGCAACTACAACCCGCAGACCGCGACGCTCTACGAGGACGTCGGGCTGCTGTCGGCCGATCCCGACCTCGGTGCGGACCTCACCGAGCTGTTCAACCACCTCACCGGGTACAGCCGCGGCGCGCCGTACCGGAAGCTGCTGGTCGCGCCGGCGACGATGCGGGGCGCGCTCGTCGAACGGATCCGTCGTGAAGCCGCGCGCACCGGCGACAAGGCCATCACCATGAAGATGAACAGCCTCGTCGACCCGGAGGTCATCGACGAGCTCTACGCGGCGTCACAGGCGGGGACGCGCGTCGACCTCGTCGTCCGTGGCATCTGCTGCCTGCGTCCCGGTGTCGACGGTCTGTCCGACAACATCCGTGTGCGTTCGATCGTCGGCCGGTTCCTCGAGCACTCCCGCATCTACCGTTTCGGCGCGGATCCCACGACCGCGGAGCACTGGATCGGGTCCGCCGACCTCATGCCCCGCAACCTGGACCGCCGCGTGGAGACGCTCGTGCCCGTGCTGGACGACCGCCTGCGCGCGCGGCTCGACGAGATCCTCACGGTCGAGCTCGCCGACGACGTGCTCGCGTGGGAGCTCGGACCCGACGGTTCGTGGCGGAAGCTGCCGACGGTCGCCGGCGTCGACTCGCAACGGGAGCTGCGGACGCTCGCGATCCAGCGGGCGCACGTGCCCGGGGTCAACGAGGCGCCGTGACGAACGGTGACGGGCTCGTCCTCGCGGCGGGCGGGATCGTCCGGCGCGTGGCCGGTGGCGGCCGCGAGTGGGAGCTCGCGCTCGTGCATCGCCCGCGCTACGACGACTGGAGCTTCCCGAAGGGGAAGCTGCTCCCCGACGAACCGCCGGCGACGGGTGCACTGCGCGAGGTCGAAGAGGAGACGGGGTTGCTCTGCCGTCTGGGTCGAGAGCTCGCGCCCGTGCGCTACCTCGACCATCGTGGGCGCCCCAAGGAGGTCCGCTACTGGCTGATGGTCCCGGTCGACGACCGCGGCTTCACCGTCGACGACGAGGTCGACGAGCTCCGCTGGTGCACGACCGCCGAGGCGCGCACGCTCCTGTCGTACGACCACGACCGCGTGCTGCTCGATCACGTCGCGACCGTCGTCGTCGCGCTCGTCAGGCACGCGAACGCCGGCGAGCGAGGCGCGTGGCGCGCTCCCGACGCCGCGCGCCCCCTGTCGGCGAAGGGCCGCGCACAGGCCCACGCGCTCGCCGCTGTGCTCGCCGATCTCGGCGTCACCCGCGTCCTGTCGAGCCCGGCGACGCGCTGCGTCGAGACGGTCGAGCCGCTCGCGGCATCCCTCGACGTCGACGTCGAGGCCGTCGACGACCTCGCCGAGGGTGCGGGCCCGGCGCGCGCACTCGCGCTGGTCACCGCGGCGCGAGAGTCGACCGTGCTGTGCACGCACGGCGACGTCGTCCGCGACGTGCTGAGCGGCCTCTGGAGCGCCGGCGTCGAGCTCGGCCCCGACCCACGGTCCGCGAAGGCGTCGACATGGGTGCTCGAGGTGCGCGACGGGCACATCTTGACGGCCGAGTACGTCCCGCCACCGCGCTAAGAGCCAGATGCGCGTACTCGTGACGAACGACGACGGGGTCGAGTCGCCCGGCCTGTTGGCCTTGACCGTCGCGCTCGTGCGGGCCGGGCACGACTGCACGGTGGTCGCACCGACGTCCGACCGCAGCGGCGCGAGCGCGGCGATCGGGCCGCTCCACCGGCTCGGGCCGATCCCGCTCGTCGAGCACCACTGGCCCGAGGTCCCCAGCGTGCGCGTCGTCGCGATCGACCAGCCGCCCGCCGCCGCGGTGTACGCGGCGTGCCTGGGCGGCTTCGGCGACCCACCCGAGCTCGTCGCGTCGGGCGTGAATCCCGGACCGAACACCGGGCACCTCGTCCTCCACTCCGGAACCGTCGGTGCCGCGCTGACGGCCGCCGGCCTCGGCGTTCCCGGCGTGGCGGTGAGCATCGCGATGGGCGAGACGTTCGCCTGGGAGACGGCTTCGACGATCGCGGCCGCGTGCGTCGACTGGGCGGCCCAGCCGCACGGAGGACCGCGCGTGCTCAACGTCAACGTCCCGAACTGCGTGTTGCACGAGGTGAAGGGCGTTCGCGAGGCACACCTGGCCCCGTACGGAACGGTGTGGGCAGGCAGCGCGGACACGGCGGACGGCCACGTCCAGCTCGAGTTCACCGGCAACGACGTCGAGGGCGATCCCGACACCGACCTCGCGCTCGTCCGCGCGGGCTTTGCCGCCGTCACGCCGCTGCACGGCATCGCACGCGCCGACCTCCGTGGTGCCGCGACCGCGGCGAGTGCCGCGCTCGAGACGCGTTGACGACTCCAGCTTGAGCGCGCGCCACACCGGGAACAACAGTCGTCCGACCCCCGTCGAGAAGGAGGTAGACCTCGTGAGCGTCGACGTCGGCGACACCGCGCCCGACTTCACCCTGAAGGACCAGAACGGCAACGACGTCTCGCTGTCCCAGTTCCGCGGCACGCGCAACGTCGTCCTCGTCTTCTACCCGTTCACCTTCACCGGTGTGTGCCAGGGCGAGCTGTGCGAGATCCGCGACGACCCGTCGAGCTTCGCCGCCGCGGACGCGCAGGTGCTGGCCGTGTCGTGCGACACCCGCCATGCGCAAGCCCAGTGGGCGCAGCAGCAGGGCTTCGACTTCCCGGTGCTCAGCGACTTCTGGCCGCACGGTGCGACCGCGAAGGCGTACGGCGTGTTCAACGAGGATCTCGGTTGCGCGAACCGCGCGACGTTCGTCATCGACAAGGACGGCAAGGTCGTCGCGACGTTCTCGTCCGCGAACCTCGCCACCCCGCGGGCCCGCTCGGAATACGAGGAAGCGCTGGCGAAGCTTTGACGCGCCCCGAGACGACCCGCCTCGACGACGAACGCGACGACGCCGCGGCCTGGCTCGACGAGGACCCGCGGACGATCGCCGCACTGGCGCGCGGCGTGGACGACGACCTGCTGCCCGAGCGCGAGCGACGCCGGCGGGTTCGCGGTCGCGCGTACGCCTACGTCTCGCGCGGGCGCTCGTAGCGGTAGCCGACGCCGCGCACCGTGACGATGCGCTCGGGGTGTGCAGGATCGGGCTCGACCTTCGCCCGCAGGCGCTTCACGTGCACGTCGAGCGTCTTCGTGTCGCCGTAGTAGTTCGGGCCCCACACGCGGTCGATGATGACGTCGCGAGGGAGGACGCGGCCCGCGTTCTCGAGCAGCAGCTCGAGGAGCTCGAACTCGCGGAGCGGGAGCGCGACGGTGGTGCCCCGCACCACGAGCTCGTGCCGCCCGACGTCCAACCGCACGTCGCCCACCTCGATCACGTCGGACGAACCCTCGTCGCGTCCGTCCGTCGACGGCGCTCGCCGGAGATGGGCGCGCACGCGGGCGATGAGCTCACGGAGGCGGAACGGCTTCGTGACGTAGTCGTCGGCGCCCACTTCGAGCCCGACCACCGCGTCGATCTCCGCGTTCCGGGCGGTGACCATGAGGATCGGCACACGCGCGCCCCGCGCCCGCAGCTCCCGGCACACGTCCACGCCCGACATCCGGGGGAGCATCACGTCGAGCAGCACGAGCGCGGGTCGCGACGCCTCGAACCGCTCGATCGCCTCGACGCCGTCGGCGGCGACGTCGACGAGGAACCCCTCGCGCTCGAGCGCGACGGACAGTGCCTGCCGGTAGGACTGCTCGTCGTCGACGACGAGGATCGTCGGCGGATCTGGCATCAAGAGACCTTCGTGTCCCCGCGACCGTGTCGCGGCGTGCTGATCGGGAGCTGCAACGTGAACGTCGAGCCCTCACCCTCGCGTGACTCGACGCCGACCTCGCCGCCGTGTGCCTGCGCGACGTGCCGCACGATGGACAGGCCGAGGCCCGTGCCGCCGGTCGCGCGGCTGCGCGCCCGGTCGACGCGGTAGAACCGCTCGAAGATCCGCTCGCGGTCCCGGGCCGGGATGCCGATCCCGTGGTCGCGTACCGAGATCGCGACGCGATCGCCGATCACGCGCGCGTCGACCTCCACGGGCTCTCCGGCGTCCGAGTACTTCACGGCGTTGTCGAGGAGGTTGGTGAGCGCGCTGACGATCTGCCGCTGGTCGCACCGGACCGCGAGGTCGGCCGGGACGGGCGCGACGATGACCGGGATCTGCGCGATCTCGGCCGCCTCGTGCACGTGGTCGACCGCGTCCGTCAACAGCACGTGGACCGGCACCGGGTCGCGAGTCGGCGTCTCCTGTGCCTCGATGAGGCTGAGGTCCAGGAGGTCGTCGATGATGTGGCCGAGGCGGTCCGCCTCACGAACCATCCGGTCGGCGAGCTGCCGCGCGACAGTCGGGTCGTCGCCCATCGCGATCGTCTCGGCGAGCAGCGCGAGCGCCCCGATCGGGGTCTTCAGCTCGTGGCTCACGTTCGCGACGAAGTCGCGGCGGATGTTCTCGACCCGGCGAGCCTCCGTGACGTCACGAATGAACGCGACCGCGCCGAGCGCGCCGCCTTCGTGGACGACCGGCATCGCCTCGATCACGACCACCTGTCGCGGCGGACCGAACAGCTGGAGCTCGCGCCTTCCCGAGGTACCTGTCCGCGCTCGATCGAGCAGCTCTGTGACGACGTCCGCCGCGAGTGCATCCGAATGGCGCGGGTCGACGAACCGTTGCGCCGCGTCACTACGCATCACGACGCTGCCGTCCGTGTCGACGACGACGACGCCGTCGGGCGAGCCTGCGAGCGCAGCGGCGAGCCGGTCGCGATCGACGAGCGCCTCGTGCGTGCGCTCGTCGGCGTCCTCGGCGGCCCGCTCGAGGCGAGCAAGGGCCGTCTCGACCCCACCCGCGCGCGCGGTGCCCGTCTCGCCGACACGGCCGCGCACCGCGCGATAGGCGACGACGAGCGCCGCGACGGCGATCGCGAGCGACAGTCCGATGACCGCCCACGTCACGGCCGTAACCTTCGGGCGAGCGTTCGGTTGGTGCAGCGCCAGCCGCCGCGCAACACTCCGCCGGCCGATTCACGGGGGTGCCACGGATGCGGTTCCGGCTCGTCCCGCGCGACGAGGGCTTCTACCTGCTGTTCAACGAGGCGGCCGAGAACCTCGCGGAAGCTGCGCGGCTGCTGCGCGACCTGCTCGACGACCCGGCCAACGCCGAGGTCACCGTCGCCGCGATCAACGCGTGCGAGCGGCGCGGCGACGAGCTCACCCGCACGGTGCTGCGCCGTCTGAACGCGTCGTTCGTCACCCCGTTCGACCGCGAGGACATCCACGCGCTCACCGAGGAGATCGACGACGTCGTCGACGACATCCACGCCGCCGCAGACCTGCTGGTCCTGCACGGGGTCGACGAGGCCCTTCCCGAGATGCGCGACATCGCACGGATCCTCGTGCGGGCCGCCGAGGCGAACGTGCAGCTCATCGGGAAGCTGCCGAGCCTGCGCAACATGGACGGCGACCTCGAGGAGATCGACCGGCTCGAGAGCGAGGCCGACCACGTCTACCGTCGGTCCGTGGCCCGGCTGTTCTCCGGTGAGTACAAGGCGTTCGCCGTCCTCAAGTGGAAGGACGTCGTCGAGGCGCTCGAGGGATCGGTGAACGCCGTCGAGAACATCTCCGACATCGTCGAGAGCATCGTGCTGAAGCACGCCTGACGCACCCGTGGAGACCCTCGCCCTCTGGACCGTCATCCTCATCGCGCTCGGATTCGACTTCGTCAACGGGTTCCACGACTCGGCGAACTCGATCGCGACGGTCGTCTCGACGCGCGTCCTGTCACCACGCCTCGCCGTCGTGTGGGCCGCGTTCTTCAACTTCATCGCGTTCCTCGTCTTCGGAACGCACGTCGCGAACGCGATCGCCAAGGACGTCGTGCACCAGGACGTCCTGTCGATCGGGGTGGTGTTCGCCGGCTTGGTGGGCGCGATCGCGTGGGGCCTCATCACGTTCTGGCTCGCCCTCCCGACGTCGTCGAGCCACGCGCTCGTCGGCGGGCTCGCCGGCGCCGCCGTCGCCAAAGCGGGCACGCACGTGCTCGTGATCAACGGCATCCGGACGATCGCGGTGTTCATCGTCCTGTCACCGCTGATCGGCCTGGCGCTGTCGTTCGTGCTGATGGTCGTCGTGTACTGGTTCACGTACCGGTACGAGCGGGTCGAGCGGCTGAACCGCGGGTTCCGGCGGACGCAGCTGGTGTCGGCCGCCGCGTACAGCCTCGGCCACGGTGCCAACGACGCGCAGAAGACGATGGGCGTCATCCTCGCGCTGCTGATCGCGGCCGGACACCTGGGCAAGCACGCGGGCGTACCCTTGTGGGTCGTGATCGCCTGCAACGCGGCGATCGCGCTCGGCACGCTGATGGGAGGGTGGCGCATCGTGAAGACGATGGGCTCGAGGCTGACGCGGCTGCAGCCGGTCGGCGGCAGCTGCGCGGAGACGGCGGCCGCCGCGACGCTGTTCTTCACGTCGTACGCCGGCATCCCGGTCTCGACGACGCACACGATCACCGGTGCGATCGTCGGCGTCGGCTCGGCGCAACGGTTGTCCGCGGTGCGCTGGGGTGTCGCGGGACGCGTCGTGTGGGCATGGGTCCTGACGATCCCGGGCGCGGCGATCGTCGCCGCGGTCACGTACTGGATCGTGGCGGCACTGCACTGATGGACCGGCGCGGCCTGTTCTTCCTCGCCTCGGCGGCCGTGTCGATCGCGCTCGCGCCCGCGACGGACGCAAAGCACCGCTGGGTGCCCGAGTGGCTCGCGCTGCTCTACGTCGTGCTCGCGATCCTGTCGTTCCTCGACTACTGGTCGCGTCACCACCTGCCACCCGGGACCGGCGCGGCCGAGCCGCAGCCACCGGCAAGGGACGAGGAGCTCACCCGAACCGGCCGGTGATGTAGCCCTCGGTGCGCGGATCGGACGGGTGTGTGAACAACGTCGACGTGCGGGCGAACTCGACGAGACGCCCCGAGCGATGCCCGCTCTCGTCCACCTCGGTGGTGAGGAACGCGGTGCGGTCCGAGACGCGCGCTGCTTGCTGCATGTTGTGCGTGACGATCACGATCGTGTAGTCGCGCTTGAGGTCGTCCATCAGGTCCTCGATGCGTGCCGTCGCGATCGGGTCGAGCGCCGAGCACGGCTCGTCCATCAGCAGCACGTCGGGCTGGACCGCCAACGCGCGGGCGATGCACAACCGCTGTTGCTGACCGCCCGACAGCGCGAGCCCGCTCTTCTTGAGCTTGTCCTTCACCTCGTCCCACAAGGCCGCCTGCGTCAACGCGCGCTCGACCGTGTCGTCGAGGTGCTCCTTCATCTTGTTGATCCGCGGGCCGTAAGCGACGTTCTCGTAGATCGACTTCGGGAACGGGTTCGGACGCTGGAACACCATGCCGATGCGCCGGCGGACCGACGCCGGGTCGACCCGGCTGTCGTAGAGGTCCTCGCCCCGGAAGCGCACGAGACCCTCGACCTTCGCGCCGACGACGAGGTCGTTCATGCGGTTGAGGCACCGGATGAACGTGCTCTTGCCGCACCCCGACGGACCGATCACGGCCGTGATCTCGTTCGCGGCGATGTCGACGGTGATGTCGCGCAGCGCGAGCGCGCCGCTGTAGTGCACGGCGAGGTTCCGAACCTCGAACACGATCTCCCGCGCCTCTTCCGGAAGGTCGTGCTCCAGCCCGACAACGGGGTCGGTGCGACCGGGCGTCGACAGCTCGCTCATGGAACGGCTCCCTGTGGGGATGGTCGTCATGCCCGCCTCCGGCGGTCGAAGCCCGCGGCGACGATACGCGCGAGAAGCGTGAACACGAACACGATGACGATCAACGTCAGCGCGGCACCCCAGGCCCGGTCGGCCGCGGCCGTGAACGGCGATTGTGCGTTCTTGAAGATGAGCAGCGGGAGCGCGACGTTCGGGCCGTGGAGCAGGCTGGTGTTCGTCTTCGTGACGTAGAGGATCGTGAACAGCAGTGGTGCCGTCTCGCCGGCGGCGCGCGCGATGGCGAGCAGGGCACCGCTGAGGATCCCGGGCGCCGCGGCCGGTAGTACGACGCGCCGGATGGTCGTGGCCTTTCGGCCGCCGAGCGCGTAGCTCGCCTCGCGCTGGTCGTGCGAGACCAGCCGCAGCACCTCCTCGCTCGTCCGGATGATGATCGGGAGCATGAGACAGGCGAGCGCGAGCGCGCCGCCGAAGGCGCTGTACTGGTACCGCAGGGTCCAGATCGTGAAGATGAAGAGCCCCATCACGACGGACGGCACCCCGGTCATCACGTCGGCGAGGAAGCGCACCACGCTCGCGGTGCGGCGCTTCCCGCCGTACTCGTTCAGGTAGATGCCACCCAAAAGACCGAGCGGCACCGCCATCGCGGTCGCGGCGCCGACGATGATGAGCGTGCCGACGATCGCGGGGCCGATGCCGCCGCCGGGCAGGCGATCGATGATCGGGAGGTCGTCGGTGAGGAACGACCAGCTGATGACACCTGCGCCGCGCTGGACGACGTAGCCGACGATCAGCACGAGCGGGACGAGCATGACCAAGAACGACAGGACCATGAACGCGGTCGCGAGCGCGTTGCGGACCTTCCGCCCGCGACTCTCGGCGACGAACAGCGTCCCGGCGCTCACCGCACCGCTCCGGTCGAGACGTCGTGTGCCGAGCGGCTCACGATCCACCGGGCGAAGATCCCGATGACGATCGTGATGACGAAGAGGAGCACGCCCAGCCCGATGAGCGCGGCCCGGTGTGTCCCCGTCGCCTCACCGAACTCGTTCGCGATGATCGCGGCCATCGTGTTGCCGTTGCTGAAAAGCTTCGGCGTCACGCGCGCGTTCGCGCCGACGACGAGCGCGACGGCGATCGTCTCACCCAGTGCGCGGCCGAGCCCGATCATCGTCCCCGCGACGAGGCCGCTCCGCGCGTACGGGAACATCGCACCGCGGATCATCTCCCATCGCGTCGCGCCTAGCCCGTATGCGGCCTCCTTCTGCTCCGACGGCACCGTCGCGAAGACCTCGCGCGCGATCGACGTCACGATGGGGATGATCATCAGCGCCAAGATGAGGCCCGCCGTCATGAAGCTCGCGCCGCTGATCGGGTCGCCGCTCAGCAGCGTGCCGACGACCGGGATCGGTGCGAAGAAGCTCGCGACGTTCTCGTAGAACCCGGGCACCGCGCGACCCAGCACGGCGATGCCCCAGAGCCCGAAGACGACGGAGGGAATCGTCGCGAGGAGGTCGACCACGTAGACCACGGGCCGGCGAACCCAGCCGGGCGCGACCTCGGTGACGAACAGCGCGATCCCGAAGCTGACCGGCACCGCGAAGACGAGTGCGATCGCCGACGTCACGAAGGTCCCGTAGATCAGGGCGAGCGCGCCGAACTTGCCGTGGGCCGGATCCCAGGTCGTCGACGTGACGAACGAGATGCCCTCGCTCGTGAAGGCGGGCCACGCCTCCTTGGTCGTCGACCACGCGATGAGCGCGAGGACCACGAAGACGACAAGGCCGCCACCCAGCGCGAGGTAGCGGAACGCCCGGTCGCTGTGCGCGCCGGACGGGTTGGGGGTCTCGCTGAGCTTGTGCGGGGCCGGCGCCTGCGGCCGGGGCCGGAGATCGGTGCTCATCGCAACTCGCGTTCGGGCCGCTGGCGGCTGGGGAGCGGGCCGCGCGCGGCTCCGCTCCCCACCGCCTCGTTCACGGGACGACGATCTGGTTCAGCTGCGCCTGTGCCTTCGACAGCATGTTCGAGGGCAGCTTGGCGAAGTCGGCGGTCGCCGCCAGGTTCTGACCGTCGGACGACAGGACGAACGTCAGGAACGCCTTCAGCACCGTGCCCTTCGCGTGGTCGGTCTGGTTCTTGGAGACCATGATCCACGTCGGGCTGGTGATCGCGTACGACGCGTCGCCCGGCGCGTTGATCGGGTCGTAGCTCAGGTCGGGGTTGATCGTGGCCGTCTGGAGCGCCGCCGATGTGGCGTCGAGCGACGGGGCGACGAACTTGCCCGCCGCGTTCTTCACCGAGGCGAACTTCAGGCCCGAGGCCTTCGCGTCCGAGTAGTCGATGTAGCCGATGGCGCCGTTGGTCGCCTTGACGGCGTTGGCAACACCCGGGTTGCCGTTGCCCGCCTGCGTGTCGCTCGGCCAGTTGACCGTCTTGTCCGCGCCGAGCGTCCACACCGTGGGCGCGGCCTTCTTCAGGTACGTCGTGAAGTTGTTCGTCGTACCCGAGGAGTCGGAGCGGTGCACGACCGTGATGCTCGTCGACGGCAGCGAGACACCGGGGTTGTCCGCCTTGATCGCGGGGTCGTTCCAGGTCTTGATCTGACGCTCGAAGATCTTCGCGATCGTGTCGGCCGACAGCTGGAGCTTGTCGAGGCCGCTCACGTTGTACGAGACGGTGATCGGTGCCGCCACGAACGGGAAGTACAGGAGTGCACCGCCCGTGTACTTGGGAAGATCCGCGGGCTTCGGCAGCGCGTCGGTGCCGGCGAAGTCGACCAGCTTGCCCTGGAGGTCGGTCTGGCCCTTGCCGGAGCCGCCACCCGCGTAGTTGATCGTCACGCCGGGGTGCTGCTGGGTGAACGCCTGGATCGCGGCCTGGTCGTACGGTTGCTGGAACGTCGACCCCGAGCCGTTGAGCGTCGCGCTCGGAAGGCTGCTCGACGCGCCCGTCGTCGCGCTGCTCCCCTTGGACTTCGAGCTGCTGCTGCCGCACGCGGCAGCGACGAGCGCCAACGCTACTGCTGTGACGACGAGTGACGACGCGCGGAGTCGGCCGCGTGAGGTCTTCATCGGATTGCCTGCCTCCTGCCGGTGGGTCGGACCCTGCCTCGGTCGATGCTGTTGTCCATGTCGCGGCGAACGCTACGGAGGACACGTAGCCGTACCGTGGCCCCCGCGCGACGAAGAGGTAAACAACCGGTGAAGCCCGGCGACGGTCCGCATCGCCCCCGGCGTCGACCACGGATGATGGGACGCGCGACGACACGATCCGAACGTTCCCGACGAGGAGTCCCGCGTGACCACGATCCCCGAGGCCCGCAAGGCGTTCCAGGAGGCGCTGGAGGAGCTGCGCGCCGACGTGATCCGGCTCGGTGCGCTGACGACCGAGGCGATCGCCGGCGCGACCCAGGCGCTCCTCGACGCCGATCTCGTCGCCGCGGAGCGGGTCATCGAGCACGACGACCTCGTCGACGGGCTCTGTCACCTCGTCGAGGACAAGTGCTTCCTGCTCCTCGCGCGCCAGCAGCCGCTCGCGACGGACCTGCGCGCCGTCGTCACCGTGTTGCGGATCGGGCACGAGCTCGAGCGGTCGGCCGACCTCATGGTGAACGTGGCGAAGACGACGCGCCGGCTGTATCCCCACGAGCTCGACCCGCGTGCGCGGGGGATCATCGATCGGATGGGCGGGCAGGCCGCGAACCAGACGCGGGTCGCGGTCGACGCCTTCGCGGACGCCGACGGCTCACGCGCCGCGGCGCTCGCCGACATGGACGACGTCATGGACGACCTGTCGAAGAGCCTGTTCCGTCACATCCTGTCGTGGGACTCGGCCGACGAAGGTGCGATCGAGCAGGCCGTGCAGCTCGCGCTCGTCGCCCGGCACTACGAGCGCGTCGCGGATCACGCGGTGACGATCGCGGAGCGCGTGCAGTTCATGGTCACGGGCGTCCACCCGGGCGCGCAGGAAGAGGACGACGCGATCCCGAGCTGACGCTCGGTCACGACCGCGCGACGACGGTCGTCAGGACGTCGTCTCGGGCTCCTCGTAGCCGAGGTCCCACTCGAGGATGAGACGTTCGCGCTCGGCGTCGCGCGCGACCCGCTCACGGTTCCGGCGGAACTGGGGATCGTGCGGGGGCAGGAGCTGCAGCCGGGCCATCGCCCGCTGGCGGAACTCGTCGATGACCTGGCGATCGCCGAAGACACCCTGTACGTCCCAGTGGGGCGCGGCGGGACCGAGGTACACGACGCGCACGTGGCCCTGGGGCGGGAGCTGCTCGAGGTCTTCGGGTTCCGACGACATGTCGGCAGCTTAAAGGCGAGCGGCCGCGAGGCGGGTATCCCGCCAGGCCGTGCGTTGCCGCGGCTACCCGAGGTTCTCAGGGCGCGAGGCGGGTATCCCGCCGAGCAGCGAGCCGGGGCCCCGGCTACCCGAGGTTCTCGGGGCGCGAGCCGAGGGTCACGTCGATCGAGCGGCTCGTGCCGTCGCGGTTGACGACGATCGTCACCTTGTCGCCCGGACGATGACTGCGCACGGCGTTGCCGACGTCCTGCGCGCTCGTCACGTTCGTGTCGCCGACCTTCACGATCACGTCGTTCTGCTGGATGCCGGCGCTGTCGGCCGGTGACCCGGACTCGACGCGCTGCACGACCGCGCCCGACGACACCTTCAGGTCGAGCTGGCGCTGGATCGCGGCCGTGACGGTCTGCGTCACGACGCCGAGGTACGCGGGCTGCACGCTCTTGCCCTGGCGCAGCTCGTCGATGATCGGTTTCGCCTGGTCGATCGCGATCGCGAAGCCCACGTTCTGGGCCTCGGCCGGGTTCGCGATCGCGGTGTTGATGCCGACGACCTCGCCGTTCGAGTTCACGAGCGGTCCGCCCGAGTTGCCGGGGTTGATCGCGGCGTCCGTCTGGATCATGTGGTCCAGCGTCGTGCCGACCTCGGTGTCGATCGAGCGGTTGAGCGCGGAGACGATCCCGCGCGTGACGCTCGGCTGACCGGGCAGCGCGAGCGCGTTGCCGATCGCGATCACCTCGTCGCCGACGACGAGCTTGTCGGAGTCGCCGAGCGCCGCGGGCGTCAGGTTCGACGAGCTGACCTTGACGACGGCGAGGTCCGCGGACGGGTCGGTGCCGACGACCGTCGCGCGCTCGTGGGTGCCGTCGTTGAACGTGACCTCGACGCGCCCACCCGAGCCGTCGACGACGTGGTTGTTGGTGACGATGTAGCCGTCGCGCGAGATCACGACGCCCGTGCCGGCACCGCCGTTGCCGTTCCCGTTGCCCGAGCCGCCACCGAACAGACCGTCGCCCGCCGCGCTCCCGGTCGTGATGGCGACGACGGCGGGCTCGACCTTCTCGAGCACCGCGTGCACGTCGGCCGGCTTCGCGAACACGGACGTGTTGCGCGCCGCGGCCACCGCGGTGTTCGGGCCGTTCGAGTGATCGTCGTCGAACGCGAGGAACATCCCGCTCGCGACGAGCGCGGCGACGATCGCGCCCACGATCGCACCGAGCAGCACCTGACGCAGCCCACCGCCGCGACCCCCGCCGGCCGGGGCCGAGGAGGCAGGGGGACCTCCCCAGCCGCCGGACGGGGGTGCTGGCGCGGACCACGGCGTGCCCGGGGGCGGGCCGTATCCGGCACCGGGGGTGCCGCCGGCCGCGGCCGCCCACGTACCGGACGGGGTGCCGGCGGGAGGCTCGTCCGGCTGCGCCGGCGCGGGCGGGACCGCGGGGGTCGGGCTCGTCGCGGGCTCGGACGCGTCGGGAGCCGCCGCCGACGGCGAGGGGCTCGTGGGCGTCTCGGGTGGGTTCCACGGACTCGTCGTGCCCGGGAGGGTCGGCTCGTCGGCGGCGGGCGTCTCGGCGCCGCCACCCGCGTCGTCGTGCTCGCTCACGTCTCCGCTCCTGTCGAGTGCACCGCCGCCTGCACCGATCCCCGTGGCACGTGCCCGAGTCGGCACGCATCGTGGGGAACGCCCTATCGTGCGACCAGGTTCCATGCCGACCCTGAGGATCAGCTGAGAACGCGTGCCTGGCGCCCGCGTTCCCGGCATCCTGGGGAACCGACCCGTCGCCTCCGTCGTTCAGAGAGGCAACGCCATGGACGTCTTGCCGCCCCCCGAACACGAACACGAGAACTCGTGGATGCTCGAGGCTCGCTGCCGAGAGTACGACCCCACCGTGTTCTTCCCGTCCGACGGTGTCGGTGTCGACCGTGCGCGTCACATCTGCTTCCAGTGCCCCGTGCGACTCGCGTGCCTGGAGTACGCGCTCGACTTCCGCATCGACCACGGCGTGTGGGGTGGTGCGTCCGAGCGCGAGCGCCGTCGGATCCTGCGGTCCCGGCGCATGCTGAGCTCGACGCCGATCGACTGACGCGCGTCGCGCCCGCTCACTCCCAGCTGAACGGCGCAAGAACGACGCGCCGTCAGTCCCAGCTGAACGGCGCGAGAACAAAGTGCGCGAGCGATCCGAGCGCGCCGCGGCCGCGGGCCGCGGGAAGGGCGTCGAGCGCCGCGACGAGGTCCGGTCGTGGTGCGTCGGTCACGCACGAGTACGCGATGTCGTTCGCGCCCCACACGATCGTGTCGACGCCCGGCGTCTCGTAGACGCGGACGCGACGACCACCGATCGTCTCGTCGCGTCCTCCGCGCGGCAGCGCGGACTCGTCGAGCGGACCGCGCTGCTCGAACACCGACATCGTGAACAACCCGTCGCTGTAGTAGAGCTGCACACCACCGCCCGGCTGCTCGTACGCGTCGACGAGGTGGTACCCCCGGCCCACCGTGCGCGGCGCGCGATACGCGCTGCCGACCTCCGTGACGGGCTTCGGTTGCGCGACGTGCGTCGGGTGCGGTGATGCGGCGCGACGCGTCGCGATCGTCGTCGGCGCGGTGAGCGTCACGAAGCCCACGGCGCGATCGACGCGACCACCCGAGCCGATCTGCTCGCGTCGCAGCATCAGGTTCGTCGCG
>DASRES010000063.1 GCA_035651955.1 Acidimicrobiia bacterium | reverse complement strand
GCCGCGCTGTTCCTGAGCCCGCGCACCGTCGAGCAGCACCTCGTGCGGGTCTACCAGACGCTCGGGATCCGCTCGCGTGCGGAGCTGGTGCGTCTCGTCGCGACGGATCCGGAGTTCGCGCGCGAGCCCGGCGCGTGATCCGGGCGCCGGCTCGGTTCGCGTCCGTCTCCCATCCCACTCGCTACCGGCGGGCGAACCGCGCGATCGCGAGCGGCGCGAAGACGGCCACGATCACGGCGCTCCACAGCAACGAGACGACGACGTCGTGGCCGGCCGAGTGGTGCAGCAGCGCCTCGACGCGCCGGCCGCCGACCAGGCACCGGACCGCGTCGACCATGACGGTGATCGGCTGGTGGTCCGCGATCGGACGCATCCAGGACGGCATCGTCGACACCGGGACGTACGCGCTCGACACGAACGTCAGCGGGAAGACGAGCATGGCCATGCCCTGTGCCGCCTGCGCGCTGCCGGACACGAGCCCCATCGTGACGAACATCCACTCGAACGCGAACCCGAACACGATGCACAGGCCGAATGCGAGGAGCGCGTGGGGCACGTCCGTGTGCAGCCGGAACCCGACCGCGAACCCGATCGCGGTCGTGACCGCGAGGCTCCACGCCAGCAACGCGGTGTCCGCGAGCGCGCGGCCGAGCACCGCGGCCGAGCGCGGGATCGGCAGCGAGCGCAACCGGTCCGAGAAGCCGTGCTCGGCGTCCTCCGCCACGCCCGCCGTGGCGCCGCTGCCCGCGAACAGGATCGTCGTCGTGACGAACCCCGGGACGAGGAAGTCGACGTAGGGAACGCCGCCGGTGCTGATCGCGCCGCCGAACACGTAGCGGAAGATCAGGAGGAACAGCGCGCCCTGGACGGTGCTCATCACGAGCAGCTGCGGCGTCCGCACGAACCTTCGCACGGTCCGCCGCGCGACCGCAACGCTGCTCGAGAGGAGACCGGCGTCGGGTCGCGCCCGGCGCTCGTCGCGCAGCTCGGGCGGGGCGGTGACGGTTGCGGTCATCGTGTTCTTCCTTCCTCTGGTCGTTGCGGGGTCGCCGGTCGGTTCAGGCCGCGTCCGCGTCCGAGACGGGCTGGCCGGTGAGCGTCAGGAACACCTCGTCGAGCGTCGGCCGTCGCAGCGCGACGTCGTCGACCGCCACGCCGAGCAGGTCGAGCACCCGGACGACCTCCATCAGCCGCGCCGTCCCGTCGTCGACGCCGATCGCGACGCGGCGTGTCGCGACGTCGACCCGCGGGTCGGGATCGAGCGGACGGAGCCCGTCGGCGACGCGAGGTACGGAGTCGGCGTCGCGCACGTGGATCTCGACGACGTCGCGACCTGCTCGTGCCTTCAGCTCGCTCGGCGTTCCGGACGCGATGACCCGACCGCGGTCGACGATCACGATGTCGCTCGCGAGCTGATCGGCCTCGTCGAGGTACTGCGTCGTCAGCACGACGTCGGTGCCCGCGGCGACGAGCGCGCGGATCGCGTCCCACAGCGCGATGCGGCTCCGTGGGTCGAGGCCGGTCGTCGGCTCGTCCAGCAGCAGGAGCCGAGGCGAGCCGACGAGGCTCGCACCGAGGTCGAGGCGGCGGCGCATGCCGCCCGAGTACGTGCGTACGAGACGGTCGGCGTCGGCGCTCAGCCCCAGCTGATCGAGGACCGACGCCGCGGCGCGTCGTGCCGCGCGACGGTCGAGGCCGAACAGGCGGCCCACCATCTCGAGGTTCTCGCGGCCGGTCATCGCCTCCTCGACCGCGGCGTACTGCCCGGCGAGGCCGATGACGCGGCGGACGGCCGCGGGGTCACGGCCGGCGTCGATCCCGGCGACGTGCAGCGAGCCGCCGTCGGGCCGTACGAGCGTCGCGACGGCTCGCACGAAGGTCGTCTTGCCGGCGCCGTTCGGGCCCAGCACCGCGGCGACGCGGCCGCGGTGCGCGACGAGGTCGAGCCCGTCGAGGGCGCGCGTCTTGCCGTAGTGCTTGGTGAGGCCGCGGGCCTCGACGATCGCGGTCATCGTGGTGGCTCCCGGGTCGCGGGCTGGGGTGGACCGCCGCAGTATCATTCATCCGAATGACGAAAGTCAAGCAAACGAATGAGAAAGTTACTCACATGATGGAGAAGTCGTCACCGCGGCGCGCACCCGAGCCCGACGCCCGGCGTCGTGACGCCGAGCGGACACGCGAGCGGATCGTCGAGGCGGCGCTGGCCGAGTTCGCGGCGAAGGGCTATGCGGGCGCCCGCGTGCGGGGGATCGCCGAGCGCGCCGGCGTCAACGCGCAGCTCATCTCGTACTACTTCGGCGGCAAGGAGGGCCTGTACCGCGAGATCCTCGACCGCTGGCACGCGCGGGAGGCCGGGATCGAGGGCCGGGAGCTGCCGTTGCCAGAGTTCGTCGCCGCGTACGTCGACGCGACCCTGGACTCGCCCGATCTTCTCCGCATGTTCGTGTGGGAGGGGCTGACCGCGGGCGGGCCGGCGGTGGAGCAGCCGACCGTGGACGGCGAGGCACCCGAGGTCGTCGCCCTGCGGGAGCGCCAGGCCGCGGGCGAGCTGGCCGGCGACATCGATCCCGCGTACCTGCTCGTCGCGGTGATGGGCGCGACGGCGGCGCCCGCGGTGATGCCCCAGCACATCGAGCGCTTGTGCGGCGTGGCGGCCGACTCGGACGAGTTCCGCACCCGTTTCGCCGAGCAGCTGCGCGTCATCGTCGGGCACCTGCGCGCCGGAGGAGGCGCCTGAGCGGCGGGGGTGCGAAGATCCGTGGCCTTCATCGCCAGCAGCGGGGACGGACCGGGAGGCGGACGGGGTGAGGGTGCTCGTGACGGGGGGTGCCGGGTTCATCGGCTCGCACCTCGTCGATGCCCTCCTCGCCGAGGGGAACGCCGTCGCGGTCCTGGACGACCTCTCGACCGGTCGGCGCGAGAACGTGCACGACGAGGCCCGCCTCGTCGTCGGCTCCGTGCTCGACGCCGGTGCCGTCGCGGATGCGATCGACGGCGTCGAGGTCGTGTTCCATCTCGCCGCGCTTGGCGCCGTCTCGCGATCCGTCGACAACCCGGTCGCGACGCAGCGCGCCAACACCGAGGGCACGTTGAACGTCCTCGTCGGCGCGCGCGACGCGGGCGCTCGGCGCCTCGTGCTCGCGTCGTCCAGCAGCGTGTACGGCGGGGTGAGCGGCAAGCCGACCGCGGAGACCGTTCCCGCGCGGCCACGTTCGCCCTACGCGGTGAGCAAGCTCGCGGCCGAGTGGCACTGCCGTGTGTTCACGGAGCTCTTCCCGCTCGAGACGGTCGTGCTGCGCTACTTCAACGTCTACGGGCCGCGCCAACGCCCCGACGCCGCGTACGCCGCGGTCATCCCGCTCTTCGCCGCCGCGCTGCTCGCGGGCGACCGGCCGACCGTCTACGGCGACGGCCTCCAGGCGCGCGACTTCACGTACGTGTCCGACGTCGTCGCCGCGAACCTCGCCGCCGCGACCGCGCCGGCGAGCGTGCGGGGCGCGGTGCTCAACGTCGCGCCCGGCCAGTGCCACACGCTGCTCGACCTGCTCGCGATCCTCGGCGACCTCCTCGGCACGCGGCCCGACCCCGTCTTCGCCGATCCGCGGGCCGGTGACATCAAGGTCAGCCAGGCCGACGCCACCGCCGCCCGGCGGACGCTCGGCTGGGAGCCCCACGTGTCGTTCGCCGAGGGGCTCGGTCGCTACGTGGACTGGCTCCGCTCGGGGCGCGCGCGGTGACGGGGCGACCCGTCAGTGTCCGTTGCTCGTGGGCGGGTTCGCGAAGAAGCTCATCGCGGGACCGGGCGCGGTCGTCGTCGTCGTGATCGTGGCCGGGGTCGTCCCGGCCGTGCTGCTGCACGACGCCAGACCCGCGCCCAGTGCGGCCGCCGCGACGACGACCGCGGCGATCCGCCCGACTCGCACGGTCGTGCGCGGCGAAGCGGAGCCGTGGGCGGACGGCCGGGAGCGAGCGGGCGACTGAGCAGGCGAGTGAGCCATGAAGAGGGCATGTTAGGGCCGCGATTCGTGCGTGTGCCCGCGGCAGCGCGCACACCCTCGGTGGTACCGTGCCGCGCTCGGCACGTCAGCGGGGGTGGGTGGAGCGCATGACCGACCCGGGTGCACTGGAGGCTCGTCTCGACGAGCGCCGCGCGACCGTGGTGATCGCCGGGCAGGGCTACGTCGGGCTCCCCGTCGCGATGCGTGCTGCCGAGGTCGGGTTCCGCGTCGTCGGATTCGAGCCGGACGCCGATCGGCTGGCCGCGCTGCGCGCCGGTCACTCCTACGTCGAGGACGTCGACGACGCGCGGCTCGCCGCCGCGCTGCGCGCCGGGTACCACCCCACCGACCGCGCCGAGGACCTCGCGGGCTTCGACGTCGCGGTCATCTCGGTCCCGACCCCGCTGCGCGAGGGCATCCCCGACCTGTCGTACGTCGAGGCCGCGGCGACCACCCTTGCCGGCGCGTTGTCGCCGGGCGCGCTCGTGATCCTCGAGTCGACGACGTACCCCGGGACGACCCAGGAGCTCGTACGGCCGCTGCTCGAGCGGTCCGGCCTGCGCGCGGGCGAGGACTTCATGCTCGGCTACTCGCCCGAGCGCATCGACCCCGGCAACCCGACGTGGACGTTCGAGAACACGCCCAAGGTCGTGTCGGGCATCGACGACGCCTCGTTGCGGTGCGTCGAGGCGTTCTACTCGGCGCTCGTCGACAAGGTCGTCCCCGTCGGCTCGACCGCCGAGGCGGAGCTCGTCAAGCTGTTCGAGAACACGTTCCGGCACGTCAACATCGCGCTGATGAACGAGCTCGCGATGTTCGCGGGTGATCTCGACGTCGACATCTGGAGCGCGATCGACGCCGCGTCGACCAAGCCGTTCGGGTACCTGCGCTTCACGCCCGGGCCCGGCGTCGGCGGGCACTGCCTCCCGATCGACCCCTCGTACCTGTCGTGGCGCGTGCGACGCCGCTCGGGGCACCCGTTTCGGCTCGTCGAGCTGGCCAACGAGGTCAACGAGCACATGCCCGAGTACGTCGTGCAGCGGATCACCGGCCTGCTCAATCGCTACGGCCGTGCCGTGCGCGGCACGTCGGTCCTGCTTCTCGGCGTCGCGTACAAGGCGGGGACGTCCGACTGGCGGGAGTCGCCGTCGGTCGCGGTCGGGGAGCGGCTGGCGGCGCTCGGTGCCGATGTGCACGCGTGCGACCCGCACATCCCGCCCGTCCTGCGCGCGCCGCTCCCGTTCGACCTCGTCGACTACACGCCGGAGTCGCTCGCCGCCGCGGATCTCGTCGTCGTGCTCGTCGACCATCCCGAGTTCGACGCCGACACGATCGCGTCGCATGCGCAGCTCGTGTTCGACGCGAAGGCCCATCTGCGCGGGCACGCGTTCGAGGGCGAGACGCTCTAGCTGTCGCGGAAGCGCGCGTACGGGTCGTCGCGCGCGGTGATCCCGAACGGCGCGTAGGGGTCGCGGTCGTCGTACTCACGCGGTTGCGCGGCTTGGCCGTTCGCGTGCTCGGGCGTGCGCCCGTTCGGCACGGGCATGAACGGCGCGTACGGGTTGTCCGACCACGCGCTGGCGGGCGCCGCGGCCTCGACGCGGTCGATCGTTCGCGTACCGGCCGGCGTCTGCTCCTGCCGCCACTTCGGCACGAACTCGGGCAGCGCGAGGAACGTCAGCACGAGTGGCATGGTCTGCGTTCGTTGCCGCGCGAGCAGGCCGAAGTTCGCGAACGACGAGAACGCGAAGATGAACATCGCCGTGAAGCCGATGCAGTACGCGATGTATGGCCGCTCGCGCGCCATCCGCGGGATGGAGCGGAGGCGGCGGCGCGACTTGATCGTCAGGATGACGAGGAAGAGGCTCTCGGCCGTCGCCGCCATCTCCTGACCGCTGTGCGCCTCCCAGGGGAGCGGCCGGAACAGGACGGTGACCGTCGCCCACGGGACGTCGATCGGGCTGTGGATGCGCGCGGGCGAGAACGTCGAGCCCGCTTCCTTCCCGGTGAGCTGCTGCGTCTTGTCGAGCTTCTTGCCGACGGTCGTCTGGTCGAGGCTGTTGACGCCGAGGAAGCTCTTGGCCTGCGAGACGAGCACGAGGCCGACGAGGAACAGCGCGCCGAAGACGATGACGCGCAGGATCGGTGCCGACGGTGACGCCGACTGCGACTTCCCGACGAGCGCCGCGAACACGAGCCCGCCGAAGACGACGAGCGCGACGTGCGGGCGCAGCATCGTGACGCCGACGAGCCCGGCCGCGAGCAACAGGATCGCCGGGAGGACCTGTCGTGTGAGCAGCAGCGCGACGCCGTACGAGCACAGCCCGACGCAGAAGAGGCCCCAGCCCTCCTTGCCGAGCGCCGAGGGCCAGTACAGGAGCGACGGGAGGAACAGCACCAGCAGCCCGTACCGGCGACCGTCTCCCTCGGGGACCGCGCGGCGGAACGCGCGCCACAGCATGAGCAGCCCGAGGAACGACAGGAACGAGAAGAAGACGAAGGCACCGAGCTCCGACGTGCCCGAGAACGCGTAGACCACGCCGGTGAGGGCCTTGAGGAAGCCGGTCCCGACGAGCTTGCCGGTGTTCGGGCTGAAGTCGAAGTGGCGGTAGTACGGCGCGAGCTGCCGGCCCGCCTTGTCGTAGGTGTTGGCGTCGAGCACGCCGCCGTAGACACCGAACGCGACGGCCTGCCGCACGAGGACGCCGAGCATCTTGGCCGCGAACGCGGCCATCACGAAGCCGTAGACGCCGGCGTCGCGCTCGCTGCGGGCGATCTTCCGCGCGAGCGGCATCGTCACGATCGCCCACAACGGCACCTGCGCGCACGCGCCGAGGAGGAAGAACGATCCGCGGATGACGCCGATCGCGAGCGTCACCACGTACGCGGCGACGCCGACGAAGACGATGAAGCGACACCACGTCGGCGCGTCGCCGAGCGTCGGCCGGCCGACCGGCGCCTCGTACGCGTTCGTCGCGGTGACGGCCGCGGTCACGGCGTCGGCGGTGCGGTCCCCGGTCCGGCACCGCCGTCCGGGCCGTCGCCGTCGGGAGGCTCGTCCGAGCGCGGCGCGGACGTCGACGGCGGCGTCGCCGGCTCACGGACGATCGTGCCGCTGCGGGCGCCGTGCTCGTGGTGGGTCGGCGCGTCGGTCAGGTCGATGACCGCGACCGGATGGGGCGACCCCTCGGTCCGGGTCCCGGCCGCCTCCACCGCCCGTGCCGGCTGACCGTCGCGCTGCCGTGCCCGTGCACGCTTCCGGCGGCCGCCGAGGAACCGCTTGCGGGGGCGGGCGCTCTCGTCCTCGTAGCCGTAGTACCCGTAGTAGCCGTAGAACCCGTCCGGTGTCGTCCGCTCGACGCCGACGAGGACCGCACCGATCACGCGCGCCTCGACCCGCCTGAGCAGGCCCGCGGCCCGGGCGACGGTCTCGCGGCGCGTCCGGTTCGCGCGGACGACGAAGATGGTCGCGTCGACGACCGTCGCGAGGTCGGCGGCGTCGTTGGCGACGAGGATCGGCGGGCAGTCGAGGATCACGACGTCCGCGAGCTCCGTCGCGACCCGGGTGGCCGCCTTCACCACGCCGACGGTCTGCGCAGGCATGTTCCCGCGCGCGCTCGCCGCGAAGCGGACGCCGGGCACCGTGCTGTCCTGCAACACGTGCTCGAGGTCCTCGGCGGTGAGGTCGGTGTCGAGCTCGGCGAGGTTCGGGGTCGAGCGGCCGCCGAAGTACCGGTGGATGGTGGGGCGGCGGGGGTCGGCGTCGAGGACGATGACGCGCGCACCGGTCTCGGCGAACGTCGCCGCGAGGTTGACCGCGGTGACCGACTTGCCCTCACCGGGGCCCGCGGACGTGACGAGCAGCGTGCGCAAGGGCCGGACGGCGTGGCCCTGCGATCCGTTGCTGCTCCCGTTGGTGTTGACGGGATGGCGCGGCCACATCGCGATGATCGACGTCCGCAACGTCCGGTACGCCTCGGCGAGCAACGAGGACGGCTCCTCCGCGGCGATGACCCGGAACCGGTCGGCGCGGGTGATCGGGACCGCCGAGATCTCGGCCGCCACGGGCATGCGGGCGGTGCCCTCCGCGCTCCGGAGGTCGCGCACGCGCGGGCGCATCGTCTCGGCGAGCAGGATGATCGCGATGCCGACCGCGATGCCGATGCCCATGCCGAGCAGGTAGCGCGGCAGGCCGGCCTTGACGACCGCCTCCTTCGGCAGCTTCGGCGGGATGACGTCCTCGCTGTTGGTCGAGGCGAGCTGGTAGGTGACGAGCGGGCTCGTGCTGTTCGTCTGCAGGTAGCCGAACAGCTGGCGGTCGAGCGAGATCAGCCGGTTGACCGCGGCGTCGTGCTGCGCGTTGAGGCGCTTGGCCTCGTTGATGTTCCGCGCGAAGAACGCGGCGAGGGCTTCGAAGTGCAGCGTGGGGATCTGCTGGAAGATCGGCTTCCGCTGCGCGTCGACCGTCGCGAACACGCTCTGCACGAAGTGGACGAGCGGCGTCGCGATCCCGTTGCTGCTCGGCAGGTTGAGGAAGATCTGCAGCTCCGTCGCCATCGCGTTGGCGACCGCGGCCGCCTGGTAGCGCGAGTTCCCCGACGCGACGATCGTCAGCGAGCCGGTGATCTTGTTGGGCGTCACGACGACCGTGGCCGGGGACATGAAGACGCCCCGTGGATTGCCCTCGACGTTCGGGTCGATCGGCTGGTCCTTGGAGACGGGCGGGGGGGTGAACGCGGTCGGGTTCCCGACGCCGAGCGTGGCCGAGACCCGCTGCGGGACGTCACCCGTCGTGGCGAGCAGGGCCAAGCGGTCGTAGTCGATGCCGGGCGTCTCGCTCGACCCGAGCGGCTTGGCGACGAGGACGGCGGTCGCCTTGTACGTCGACGGCGGCACGACGATCGGCTTGGGCGCGGCCGGCTTCGTCGCGAACGCGGCGATCAGCCCGATGATCGCGGTGATCGGCAGCACCCACCATCGTTGTCGTACGAGTCGCAGGTACTCGACCGGTCTCATGGGTTCTGGCGGCTCCCGTCACTCCTCGGCGTGCGCCCCGGGTCCGCGGTGCCGCCACGCAGCACGGACGACGTTCGAACGACGCAATGTACTCGCTCGACAATCCGCAGGTACAGGGCGTTCCGCCCGAAATCGACCCCACCACGGCGCGTCGCGACCGCGGCGCAGCACGCTACCCACCGCTGTGCGCGAGCGGGCCGCGGCGGCTACGTTCCGGTCCCTTCCGGCCGAGGGAGCCATGGGCATCACCCGCATGGAGCGAGTCGACCGCGGCGCGTCGACGGCCGTGCTGTGGATCGCCGTCGGCGCCGCCATCGTGGCCCTGGCCGCCGCCGTGCCCCTCGTGCTCGCCTCGCACTACGGCGCGCTCGGCATCCCCCGCAGCGACGACTGGTCGTACCTGCTCGTGCAGTTCCGCTTCGTCGACCACGGGACCGTCCGCCTGAACAACTGGGTCTCGATGACCCTCATCGGCCAGGTCCTCCTCGGCGCGCCCGTCGCGTTGCTGAGCGACCACAGCATCACCGCGATGCAGGTGTTCACGGCCGTCCTCGGGCTGATCGGGCTCGCCGCGGTCCTCCGGGCCGGTCGTCAGACGGTCGGGTCTCGGTGGGTGGGCGCGTTCGTCGCCGTGATGGTCGCGGCCGGACCGCTCTGGGGCCCGCTGGCGGCGAGCTTCATGACCGACGTGCCCGCGTTCGCGTTCGGGATGCTCGCCCTCGTCGTCGGCATCGACGCGCTGCGGCGGCGACCCGTCTCGATCCCCCTCGTCGCGGCCAGCGTCGCGCTCGGGTTCGTCGCGTTCTCGATCCGCCAGTACGCGGTCGTCGCACCCGTCGCCGTGATCGTCTCGGCCGCGTGGGTGCTCGCGCACGAGCACGACCGCAAGCGTCTCCGCGTGCTCGCGGTGTTGAGCGCGGTGTTCGTCGTCCTCGCGATCGCGTTGTTCGTGTGGTGGCGCAACCTGCCCGAGTCGCTCGCGCTCGCCCCGGTCTTCCCGAACGGCCACTCGATCAAGGGCCTGGTGATCAAGGGCACCGACCTGTGGCGTCTCGTCGGCCTCTTGTGCGCGCCGGCCGTCGTGCTCGCGGGACCGGCGCGGCTCGTCCGGCGCGCGTGGCGGTCGAGCGCGCGGTTGACGGGCTGGCTGACGGTGCTCTGCGCGCTCCTCCTCGCGGCGATCTACTTCCACGTCCCGAAGCGGCCGTTCGTCGGCAACTACGTCTCGCGCGACGGTGTGCTCACGACGGACGTCATGACCGGCACGCGCCCGAACGTCGTCCCGCGGGCGGTGTTCGACCTGATGGTCCTGGTCGGGTCGCTCGCCGCGATCCTGCTGGTCCTCGCGCTCGTGCCCGCCCTGATGGAGGGGGGACGACGGCTGCGCCGCCGCGACCTCGCGCCGCCCGGACCCGCCGTTCTCGTGTTCGGCACGACCGTCCTCGGCTTCGCGCTGGCGTACGCGGTCGCCCTCGTCACCGATCTCCCGATGTACGACCGGTACGCGCTGCCCGTCGTCCCGCTCGTCGCGCTCCTCGTGCTGCACGCGGGCCGCGCGGCCCGAACCGAGGGCGCACGCGCCTCCTCGGAGGACGTCGGTGCGGCCCGCGGAGGGCGCTTCGTGACGACGACGGCCGTGGCGGCGTGGTCGGGCGTCGCGCTCGTCGCCCTGCTCGTCGTGGGGCTCGCGTACACCGCGGACTCGGCGTCCTTCGACGGCGCCCGCTGGCGCGCGGCCACCGCGCTCACGCACCGCGGGTACACGCCGTTGCAGATCGACGGCGGCTTCGAGTGGAACAGCTACCACTTCGGCGGCGCGCCGAGCACCGTGCGCGCGCCGAACAGCGCGACGTCGGCGAAGCGCAAGCCGAGCGCGCGGGAGCGCCGGTTGCACTACTGCGTCAAGCTGTCGATGGGGGAGGCCCGCCCGGGGACGCGCCCGATCGGGTCCCAGCCCTACGACGCGCCGACGCGCGCGCCCTCGCGGATCGTCGAGGCCGTGACGCGGCCGTGCGTCCCGAGCGGGTGAGCGTCGACGGAGGACCGACCCGAGTGCGCCTGCAGGCGCGGGGCGGACACCGTGCGTGGCAGACTGCCGCGTCCGTGGCGCGTGCGACGGGAGGACGACCGGGCCGGACCGTGGCGACCGTGGCGACCGTGGCGATCGGAGGACGTGACAGGTGAGCGTCTCTGTCCCCTCGCCGCGGGACGCATCCGAGGCACGGTCGCGCGACGGTGCGCGCCGCGACGAGCCCACGACGGTCGTGCGCAGCGCGGCCGACATCCCCGCGGCGCCCCCGCCCGAGCTGCGCTACCGGCGCGCGCTCCGGCTCGGCACGGCGCTGCGCGACCTCTGGCGGTCGCGCCACGTCGTGTGGAGCCTCGCGGTCCGTGAGCTCCGCTCGACGTACAACCAGGAGATCCTCGGCATCGCGTGGGCACTCCTCGCGCCCTTCACGCTGATGATCGTCTTCACGTTCCTGTTCGAGCGCGTCGGCAACGTGAACACCGGCGGCGTCCCGTACCCGCTGTTCTCGTACATCGGGCTCGTGCCGTGGACCTTCTACTCGAACGCGGTGTCGACCGCGGGCACGAGCCTCGTCAACCAGCCGCTCCTGAACAAGGTCTACGCGCCCCGTGAGGTGTTCCCGCTCGCGGAGGTCGTGACCGCGGGCGTCGGTGCCGTGTGCGCGACCTTCGCGCTGGTGTTCCTCTTCCTGTTCGAGGGGCGCGGCCCGAGCGCGACGTCGTACTGGGCGCTGCCGCTCGTCGTCCTGCTCGTCGCGTTCACCGTCGCGTCGGCGTTGTTCACCGGCAGCATCACCGTGTACCTGCGCGACCTGCGGCACGCGCTGCCGCTGGTCCTGCAGCTCGGGCTGTTCGTGACGCCTGTCGTCTACGGGCTGCGCGAGTTCCCCGTCGGTCTGCGTGCTCCGTACGTCGCGGTGAACCCGCTCGGCGGGATCATCGACGGCCTGCGCGAGTCGGTGCTGTACGGGCGCGCGCCGCACACGCCGTACCTCGTGATCGAGACGCTGTCGTGCGCGCTGTACCTCCTCGGTACGTACATGCTCTTCAAGCGGTTGGAAACGGGCTTTGCCGACGTGTCCTGACGGGACGGTCCGCGTCGAGCGGCTGTGGAAGCGGTTCCGGGCCGACCGCGGGCGCCGGCTGCTGCGCGACCACGTGCAGCGCGCGACGGCGCGGCTGCGGGGGCCGGTCGCCGCGAACCCGTGGCGGTGGGTGTTGCGCGACGTCTCGTTCGACGTCGAGCCGGGCGAGGCCGTCGCGATCATCGGTGCGAACGGAGCCGGCAAGTCGACGCTGCTCAAGATCGTGAGCGGCGTGATGTTCCCGCACACGGGGCGAATCGCGACCGGCGGCCGTGTCGGCGCGCTCATCGAGGTGATGTCGGGCATCCATCCCGAGCTGACCGGGCGCGAGAACGTGATGATCTACGGCACGTTGCTCGGGCTGAGCCGCAAGCAGGTCGCGTCACGGCTCGACGAGATCATCGCGTTCGCGGAGCTCGAGGACGCCGTCGAACGGCAGGTGAAGTTCTACTCGAGCGGCATGCGGATGCGGCTCGGCTTCGCGGTCGCCGCCTTCCTCGAGCCGAGCGTCCTCATCGTCGACGAGGTGCTCGCGGTCGGCGACACGTCGTTCCAGCAGAAGTGCCTCGACCGCATGCGCGACGTGATCCAGAGCGGCACGACGCTGATGCTCGTCTCGCACGACCTCGCCGCGGTCGAGGCGACCGCGAGCCGCGGCATCTGGTTGTCGGACGGCATCGTCCGCGCCGACGGTCCCGTCGGCGACGTGCTCGGCGCGTATCGGGCGGAGATCGAGGCCAGCGCGGCGGAGCACGCGGACGTGCACGGCCTCGTCCGTGTCGACGCGGTGCGCGCGGAGGGCCCGGACGGTCGCGCCGTGCTCGTGAACGAGCCGTGCATCGTCAACCTGACCGTCTCGACCGACGTCGAGCGCGCGGTGAACCTGTATCTCGGCGTCAGCGAAGGCGCGCCGACGCCGATCTTCGTGGTGCGCCACGAGACGATGCTCCCGCCCGGCACGACGAAGCTCCGCCTGTGCCTGCCCCGGCTCCCGCTCCCGCCCGGGCAGTACTTCCTGTGGTTCGGCGCGTACCAGATCGAGACCCGCATCGAGTACACGCCGTGGCAGCCGATCGCGCCGCTCCTGGTGTCGGGCGTGCGCCAGCTCGACCCGACGCCGCGCGCGATCGTCCGCCTGTCGCCCGTCTACGTCGAGGCGCACTGGGGGAGGGCAGAGCAAGGTGAGTGACGCGAAGGTCGTCATTGCCGGTGCGGGGCGCGCGGGGACGTCGCTGCTGCTCGACGTCCTGACCGAGCTCGGGTTCGACACCGGGCGTGACGGCGATCGTCCCGTCCCGCCCATCGAGTCGCCCCGGTCGCCGCGGATCGTCGCCGATCCCGGCCTCGCGCACCGGCTCGCCACAGTCCTCGACGTGCAGGCGGTCGACGTCGAGCACGTGATCGTGCCCGTCCGCGCGCTCGACACCGCGAGCGCGAGCCGGCTGCGGGCGACGCGCTACGGCGCGTTCCTGCACCGCGTCGACTCGCCCATCCGTCGCACGCATGCCACCGCGCAGCGTGCCGCGCTCGGTGTCGAGCTCTACGAGCTCATGGCCGCGATCACGCGTTTCGACCTGCCGCACACGTTCCTGGCGTTCCCGCGCTTCGCGCAGGACTGGCGCTATCTCGCGCAGCAGCTCGGCTTCCTCGACCCGTCCATCACCCCGGCCCAGTGGCGCGACGCGCTGGAGCGGCACGCGGATCCCGAGCGCATCCGGGAGCTTCGCCTCTCACGCAGCGAACGCGTGCTGACGGGTCTCGGCGCGGTCGCCGACGGCGCCGCACGCGCCGCGCACGGGATCCGGCGTGCGCTCGGCGACGTCGCTGCACCGGTGCGAGACGGACGCCACGACGACCGTGCCGCGCAACCCGACGTCACCGTGCACGTCGCCAGCATCAACACGAAGCCGGCGACGGAGCTGTGCATCCGCACGATGCGCCACTACGCGGGCCGTCCCTTCGAGCTCGTCGTCGGTGACTGCGGCTCGACCGACGGGTCGCTCGAGATGCTGCGCGAGTTCGAGCAGCGGGGCTGGTTGACGCTCGAGGTCGCGCCGGACGGCCGGATGCACGCGGAGTGGCTCGACCGGTGGTTGCGCAACTGCCGGACCCGCTACGCGGTGTTCTGCGACTCGGACATCGAGTTCTTCGAGCCGGGCTGGCTCGACGACATGGTGCGTGCCGCGCAGGACAACGACTGCGCGCTCGTCTGCTCGCAGATGCTCCCGCCCCGGGGCCGGTTCGTGCACCCGCACACGGGTGCGAAGCGCACGCTCGGCCCGCGCCCGGCGCCGTGGCTCATGCTCGTCGACGTCGAGAAGGTGCGCGGGCGCGTCGACGCCAGCTTCGCGTACCTCGACGTCGTGGCCCCTGACGCGTACGGCGGGAAGATCGGCTACGACGTCGGCGGCGCGTTCTTCATGGGGCTGCAGGACGCCGGGCTGGGTTGGGTCGAGATGCCGGAGTCGTTCCGCACGACGTTCCGCCACTTCAGCGGGCTGTCGTGGCGCAAGGTGTACGACTGGCACGCGCCGCTGCGCGTGCGGCCCGGGCAGCTCCCGCGCATGGCGACGGTTCTCGCGCACCTCTGGCGCGCGCGGTTGCTCCGCTACGGGGAGACCGCACCCTTGCGCAAGACGTAGAACGCCGTCTCGCCGAGGAGACGCGACGACCGCGTCGTCGCGACGAACGCGAGCTCGAGCGGGTTCACGTACGTCATGAGCGCGGGAAGGATCTCCGCGTCGGGGTCGTCGGTGTGCTCGCGCCGCTTCCCGCGGATGCGGTCGCGCGCGTCGAGGGCGAGGCGGACGATCGCGCGCCGCAACTCGGTCCTCAGCGGTCGCACGAACACGGTCCGGTACTCCTCGAGCTCGAGCCCGGCGCGCGCACCGAGCTCGACGATCCCGGAAGGGAACGCGTACACGACGTGGTCCGCGTTCTCGAACGAGACCCCGAGCTGGCCGGCCCGGACGCGGTGCGGCGCGTACGGGTTGGGCGTCGTGACGACCAGCCGGCCGCCGGGCCCGAGCACTGCGCCCGCGAGCTCGAACAGCGCCTGTGGCGACGCGAGATGCTCGAGGACCTCGCCCGCGACGACGACGTCGAACGGACCGCGCGCCACGAGCGGCGCCGGGTCCCCGCACACGTCGTGCACCTGCGCGTCGAACCCTGCGGCCTGCATCGCCGCCACACCGTCCGCCTCGACGTCGATCCCGACGCACGACGACGCGACCTCCGTGATCCGCCGGTGGAGCCAGTTCGGGCCCGCGTGGAGCTCGGCGCGGTGGTCGACGCAGCCGACGTCGAGCACACGCGCGTCGCGGCACAGCTCGACGATCCGCTCGGTGCGGTCGCGCAAGGGGCTGCGGACCGCGTGGACGACGGCCTCGTGTCGCGCGCGCAGCACGGGGCGCGCGTTCGGGTCGTCGGAGAGGTCACGCCACGGTGTCGGCATGCCGATCGACACGGGTCAGGCGCGCACGCGCACGCGGCGGCGGGCAGTGAGGACGACGATCACGACGGCCACACCGAGCACGACGAACGCGACGGCGCCCGCCTCGAGGACGTGGCGGAGGAACCCGCTGTGCACGCGCGGCTGACGAGATCCCTCCACGGCGTCGAACGCGGCGATCGTCGCCGGGTTGCGGTTCTCGACGGTGCCCGTCGGTCCCTTTCGCGCGACGGCGTGCGCGGTCGTCGCGTACACGGGCTCGACCCAGTAGTTCGCGTCGTCGAGGAACTGGTCGGGCGGGGGTGCATCCCGCGGGAACGCGACACCACCCGATCTGATCACACCGTTCGGCCATCCGAGGCCTCGTGACCACGGGGCGTGGAGCGGCGGGACGTCGAGACCGCGCGCGCCGGTCGTGTACCAGTCGTCGAAGTACAGCGGGTCCTCGGCGAAGTGGCCCGCGTTCGTGTGGTACGCGGCGACGTACGTCACGTGCGCGCGGATGGGCACGGGGGCGGGGAACGTCGCGGTCTGCCAGCCCGACGCGCTCTCGTGCACCACGGTCGTGGTCGCGAGCTGCCTGCCCGTCGCCGACCACAGCGTCGCCACGTGCGTGCCGGTGTTGTCACGCGCCTTGTAGAACCGGATGCCGAGCACGTAGCCGTCCGCGTCGGCGCTGAACTTCACGCCGAGCTCGTGCGGCCCGGGCACCCCGCCGTCGGGCCTCGCGGGGGTGACCGACGAGCTCCACAGCGTGCAGGGGCACGGGCGCGCCACGACGTCCGGCCCCGCGACGGAGACGGGCGCGCCGAGGTTCGCGCTGTCGTCGACGGCGCGGGCCGCCACGGTCGTGGGCCCGAGCGACGTCGGCACGAAGACGTACGTCCAGCGCGACCGGCCCTTGGCCTCGTGCCAGGCCCTGCCGCCGTCGACGGAGACCTCCACGGTCGCGACCGCGCCGCCGACGTCGCGTGCGGTGCCGGTGACCGTGACGGCCGACCCGACCGCCACGTGTGCCGGCAGGCGCGAGCGCGTGATCGTCGTCGTCGGCGCAGTCCTGTCGGTCGACGGTCGCGCCCGGACGAGCCCGTGCTGCAGCGAGGCCGGCTGCGCGCCGAGATCCGCGAGCACGTTCACCGTCGCCTGCCGGATGCGCCGGTCCGGCCGTGGTACCGCGCGGCCGTCCCAGCTCGCGTCATGGTGCGCGTCGAGCCCCCAGGACCACTGCACCGACGACCCGGAGAACACGAGCGCGCCGCTCGACGCGCGATACAGCGTGACGTCGTGTGTGAAGGGTGCGCCGCTCGTGCTCGAGAGGTCCGCCGTGTCGAGCGGACGCGACGCATCGTCCGCGTCCCAGTCCCACTCGTATCCGAGCGTCTGCGCGGCGAGCGTGACGCTCGAACCCCGCGGCAGCCGGTCGAGCCCGGTGTGGCGCCAGAGACGCAGCCGGCCGTCGTCCGCGCTGACGCGCAGGGGGAGCGCGGGCACGTCGTACACGCCGTACTCCGTCCCGATGAGCGCGTTCTCCGGGTGCCCCCCGTCCGCGGGCGGCGAGAAGCGCGGATCGCGCCACAGCCCGGTCCAAACAGCGGTCGGATCGGTCTTGAAGTTGGCGAGCGACTCCTTGTAGGTGACGAGCGTGCGGTACGGCTGGTGGGAACCGTCGATGCTCGGCTCCCAGCGCGTCTTCCAGTAGCTCGTGTTGCCGCTGAAGAACGCGAGGTTCACACCGGCGTCGCGCGCCGCGACGAAGCTCGCCCGCTGCCCAGCGGACCAGTACTCGTCGTGGCCGACGGACAGGACGACGCGGTGGTCGCGCAGCTTCGCGCCGAACCGGTCGCTGTCGACGCTCGTGAAGTACGACACGTCGTAGCCGTTCGCCTCGAGCCAGCGGATCATCGGGTACTCCGAGTACAGGACCCAGCTCTCGACCGCGTGGCCGCCCTCCGCCGTGCGGGTGGTGAAGGGCCGGTTGTAGCTGACCTTCGCCGTGGGGGGGTCCGTGTAGATGCCGGTGCCGCCGTAGTCGTTGTACGCCTCCCACGTCGAGTCGGACGTCTGGAACAGCACCGTGGAGTGGCGCTCGTCGTCGCGCACCACGAAGAACACCTGGCTCGCGCCGCGCGTGTCGTCGCGGACGAGCCGCGCGAAGTACACGCCGGACACGGCATCACGGGGGACGGCCCAGCTCGCGGACTCGGCCCAATTCCCGCAGTCGACGAGACGCACGTGCACGGTCGTCTCGCGCGTGCACGGCGGCTGGCGTTGTGGGAGCGGTGCCGACGGCAGGACGGTCGCGACCTGCCGGGCCCCGTCACCGCGGTAGAAGCCGAGCCGGAAGATGTCGAGGTGGTAGCGGCGGGCCGGCGTGTCGACCTTGAAGTGGACCGTCTGCCCGTGGTCGACGCTGATGTCCGTCGCGAACCCCTGGATCGTCGGGTCGCCGGACCCCTTGACGGCCCAGTCGCGCTCGGGCGTTCCCGGCCGCCGGTTCTCGCACACGACGGGTGACGTCGTCGGGCACGCCGCCGTCCCACGGTGCAGTGGCGGCGCGGCCGCGAGGCTCGACACGCCGACGCTCGTCGCGGCGACGAGCACGCCCAGCGGGCCGAGGGTGACGACCCTCCTCATCGCGATGCCCTCTCCAGCGCGTCCACGTACACCTGCCGCAGCACCTGCCCCACGGCCTCGGGTCGACGGGCCGCCGCGATTCTCGCCGCGGCGGCGGACATCGCGCGCCTCGACGCGTCATCGGCCAGCGCGTCCGTGACCGCACCGGCGAGCGCGACACGGTCGCCCGGCGGCACGACGACGCCCGTCCCGTCCTCGCGGACCGCGTCCCCGAGCGCGCCGACGTCGGACACGACCACGGGGACACCGTGCGCGTACGCGTCCTGGAGCACCGCGCTCTGCGACGCGAACGACGTGTACGGCAGCACGACCAGGTCTGCCGCGCGGAACAGCTCCTCCTTCCGCTCGAGCGTCGCGAACCCGATCTCCGCGCGGATGCGCGGGTCGTTCGCGGCCGCCGAGGCGACGAGGTGCTCGACGTCGGGCGCGCCGCGACCGGCGAAGACGAAGGTCGCGTCCGTCTCGCCGGTGGTCGCCCGGATCGCGTCGAGCAGCACGTCGACGCCCTTGTTCCGCCGGAACGCGCCGAAGAACAGCACGACCGGGCGGGATGCGGGCGGGGACGGCACGCCCTCTCGCGGGTCGATCGCGACCTCGGGGACCTGCAGTGGCACGACGAAGACCCGGCCGGGGTCGACGGCGAACTCCTCGAGGAGCCGGCGCCGGACGAAGTCGTGGTGGACGACGAGCGTCCCGGCGCCGTCGTACAGCACACGCAGCAGTGCGCGCTCCGCGGCCTTCGGGAGCCGTCGCTGGTGCGGCACGACGTCGTGCACGCTCGACACGAGCGCGGTCCGTCGGCCGAGCCGCCGCAGCGCGACCGGGTCGGTGAAGCGGTTGAGGTACATGACGTGGCACACGTCGAAGCGCCCGAACCGGACGGTCCGATCGCGTATGAGCGCGCGCCTGACGTAGGTCGACGCGCGGGACGCGAGCCACCGCGGGGACCGCTCGCGTCGCTCCGCGACGTTCGGCAGCGCGGCGACGACCGTGCACCCCGGGACCGACGACGTCGCCGGATCCGTCGCGCGCGCGGTCACGTGGACGAGCAGCTCGTCCCCCGGCCCCACCACCCCCGACGCGAGCCCGAGCTCCTCGCGACGGAGGAACGGCCAGTACCAGTAGACGTTCACACGAAGAGCGTCCGCGCCTCGACGCTTCCGCGCACCTGCCCGACGCGGTTCCCGGCGACCCAGAGCCAGCGCGCGCGTCCGGCACGACTGACGAGGTCCGGGAGGTGCACGACGAGCCACGCCCACGACCGCCATCCGGCGACGGGCGACGGCGGCACGAGCCCCGACTCGCGGACGCGGCGGCGCACGAACGGCCGGCCGTGGCCGTAGGTCAGACCTTGCTGCCAGAGGGCCCGTGCGGAGCGCCGGTAGCGGTAGTGCACGAGCGCGGCCGGCTCGAAGTGGACGGGCACGCCGTGCTCGTGGAGCCGCAACGAGAACTCGGCGTCCTCGGCTCCGAGGTAGCGGTCGTCGAACCCGCCGACCGCGCGCCACACGTCGCGGCGCAGCCCGAGGTTGCCGCCCGAGACGAGCGGGAACAGCCCGTACCAGGTCGCGCACGTCGTGCGGCTGGGTCGGCCCCGGCTCGCCGCGAGCCACGGCGGGTTCAGGCGGTCGACCTCGAGCGGCCCGGTGACGACGGCGTGCTCGCGCAGCGCGTCGCCCATGGCGCGCACCCACCCGTCGGAGACGACGTCGTCACCGTCGCACACCGCGACCTCGTCGGACGCGGCGGCGTCGATCCCGACGGCACGCGTGTAGCAGAGCCCGGCACGGTCGGGTGCCTCGACCAGCCGGACACGCGCGTCACGCGTCGCGTACGAACGGGCCACGGCGGCCGTGGCGTCCGTCGAGCGGTTGTCGACGACGACGATCTCCCACGTGCCGCCCCACTGCTGTCGGAGCAGCGCGTCGAGCTGCTCGGGCAGCGTGCCCGCGACGTCGCGGCACGGGATGACGACGCTGAGGTCCATCACGCCACCGCGCGGGCGTCAGGAGCAGCGCGCGACCAGCGCGCTCAGCTCGCGCTCGAAGGCGTCGACGATCGACGCGGGATCGACCTCGGGACGCGCCGCGTGGACGCGCGCCGCTTCCACGTACGCGTCGTAGCGTTCGGGGGAGTCGACGAGCTCCGCGAGCGCGCGGACCCACTCCGCGCGCGGCGCATCGGGGTCGACGACGATCCCGCCCGGCCCGATCGCCTCCCGGATCGTGGGGAGGTCGCTCCCGAGCACGGGGATGCCGTTCGCGTGCGCCTCGAGGACGACGCGCGGCCGCCCGTTCGTGCGGTAGGGCGCGAGCAGGAGGCGGGCGTCCGCGAACATCACACGCGGGTCGCTGACGAAGTGGCACAGCTCGACGTTGGGCAGCGACGCCACCTGCCGCTCGAGCTCGTCCCACTCGGCGGGGTCGATGGGCGACGACTCCGCGAACCGGAACGGAACGTCGGGCCGGTCGTGCGCGAGCGCCAGCGCGATGTCGAGACCGTACAGCGGGGTGGGATTCACGTAGAGCACTCGTCGACGCGTGCTCTCGACGAGGCAGCCGTCGAACGTGATGACGGACGGGATCGTCACGGCCTCGAAGCCCAGTGACCGCGCGTGGCTCGTGTGCGCGTCGGAGTTCGTCACCAGGAGGTCGGGGAAGACGTGCGAGATCGTGAGATGGCCGAAGCCGTTCTGCTCACGGATGTAGAGCACCGCGGGGACCGACGACCGCGTGAGCGACGGGCGGATGCTCCGCCACGACATCCGGTCGATGCTGCTCGCGACGACGACGTCGGGGCGGAACTCCCGTGCGACGAGCGGGAACGAGTTCTCGGGGACGATCGTCTCCCACGTCTGGACGCCGTCGACGCCGTTCGCGTGGCGCGGCCGGCGTCCGATGAACCCGCCCGCCCACGCGACCGGGGTCGACAGCGGCGAGCCGTCGAGCTTCACCCGCAGGTTCACGGAGCGACGGTGCACCTCGCGGAGGCGCGGCCGTTCCGTCGTCCCGAACAGCGCGCCGACCGTGTGCCCGCGCGACGCGAGCCCTGCCGCGAGCTCACGCGTGCTCCGCGCCGACCCTCCCGTCGCGACGCCGGACACGAACAGGATTCGCATCGGGCCGAACCTTAACCACGACGTGCGTCACGACGGCGTCGGAACGCGACATCGAGCGCGCCCTCGAGCCGCCCGACGCGCCCTCCCGCGACGCCGATCCAGCGCGCGCGGCCGGCGCGGTCGGTGAGGAGCCCGGCGTGTCGCGCGAGCCAGAGCCACCGCCGCCACTCGCGGTCGGGAGCGACGCCGTACCCGGCCTGCTCGACCGTCCGCACGAGCGCCGGTTGCACACGTCCGTACGCCCGGGCCTGCCGCCAGAGCGCGGGCAACGTGTCGCGGTAGCGGTAGTGGAGGAGCGCCCCCTCGACGTAGTGCACCCGGATCCCGGCCTGCCAGAGCCGGAACGACAGCTCGATGTCCTCGCCGGCCGCGTAGGCGGGGTCGAACGCGCCGAAGCGCTCCACGACGTGCTTGCGCACACCCATGTTCCCGCTGTTCGCGAACTCGAACAGGTCGCCGAACGTCATCGGGCCGCGCTCGACC
Source organism: Acidimicrobiia bacterium (assembly GCA_035651955.1). Taxonomy (NCBI): domain Bacteria; kingdom Bacillati; phylum Actinomycetota; class Acidimicrobiia; species Acidimicrobiia bacterium. Next base: position 13,099 of record DASRES010000063.1, on the reverse strand, counting down.
GCGAGGCCCCGCGAGGCGACGACCCACTCCGGGTTGAGGAGGTGCACGTCGATGCGCCCGGTCACGAGCTCGTGCTCGCGGAGCGCGTCGCCCATCGCCGCGACCCAGCCCTCGTGGACGACGTCGTCGGCGTCGCACATCGCGACGGCTTCCGCGCGCGCGGCCGCGATGCCGGTGTTGCGCGCGTACGCGGCACTCCCGCGCTCCGGTGCGTCGACGAGGCGCACCCTCGCGTCGCGCCGCGCGTACTGCTCGACGACGGCGCGGGTCGCGTCCCGCGAGCCGTTGTCCACGACGACGATCTCCCACGGGCGGTCCCAGGTCTGTGCGAGTAGCGCGTCGAGCTGCGCCCCGATCGTCGCGGCCGCGTCGTGGGCGGGGACGACGACGGTCAGCGCGACGTCCGACGCGTCGTCCCCGGCGGCGCCGTCCGTGGCGTTCGGCACGGGCGGGAGACTACGGCGCGGCACGCGCCGCGCACCGCAGGTGCGCGCCCGGCCCGGTCCGCAGGAGGGCGGGGCGTACCATCCGGCCGTGCCGCCGAGCGTCCGCGAGTGGGTCCCGCGTCCTGTCCGGCGCGTCGTGTGGCGGGGCGCGCGGCCGGTCCTCGCGCCCCTCACCTCGCTCAGGGGGGTGCGCACGAGCACCCCGGTCGTCTCGCTCACGTTCGACGACGGCCCCGACCCGGCGTCGACGCCGGCGGTGCTCGACGCGCTCGCGCACGCGGGCGCGCGCGCGACGTTCTTCGTGCTCGTCGAGCGCGCGGTCGCGCACCCGGGCCTGCTGGACCGCATGCTCGCCGAGGGGCACGAGGTCGCGCTGCACGGCACCGACCACACCCGCCTGACGACGCTCTCGCCGATTGGGGCGTACCGGCACCTGCGGGCCGGGAGGCGGCGGCTCTCCGCGCTCACGGGCCGCCCCGTCCGCATGCACCGTCCACCGCACGGCGCGCAGCGGCTCACGACCGTCGCGGCCGCGCGCCTCGTCGGGTTGCGCCCCGTCACGTGGACGCTCGACGCCGAGGACTGGGCCGACACCACGATCGACACGGTCGTGCAACGCGTCGCCGCGAACGCGGGTCCCGGCTCGATCGTCGTCCTGCACGACTCGCTCGTCGTCACCGCCACGGACGCGCCGCCACCGCGTTACGACCGTGCCGACCTCGTCGCCGCGCTGCTCGCGGAGCTCGCGTCGCGCGGCCTCCGGTGCGTGACCGTGTCGACGCTGGTCGGTAGCGGCCCCGTCGAGCGCACGGTGTGGGTGCGCGCGTGACGGGAGCGCGCGCCCGGGTCCTGTGGCTCGTGAAGGGGCTGGGTCCGGGCGGTGCCGAGCGACTGCTCGTCGCGGCGGCCGCCGTCCACGACCGGAAGCGCTTCACGTTCGAGACGGACTACCTCCTCCCCTGGAAGGACGCGCTCGTCCAGCCGCTCGAACAGCTCGGTGTCTCGGCGCGCTGCTACGGCGTGCACGACGAGCGCGATCTCCGATGGGCGTCGCGTCTGCGCCGGCGTCTCCTGGACGAGCCCGTCGACGTGCTGCACGCGCACTCGCCGTACCCCGCGGGCATCGCCCGCCTCGTCGCGCGCACCCTGCCGCGACGCGTGCGACCGAGGCTCGTCTACACGCTGCACAACACCTGGCACAGCTTCGCGACGCCGACGCGCGTGCTCAACGGCCTCACGCTCCCGCTCGACGCTGCCGACATCGCGGTGTCGGACGAGGTGCGCGACACGATGTGGCCGTACCTCCGGCGTCGGGCGCGCGTCATCATCCACGGCGTCGACGTCGACGCGATCGCGGCACAGCGGTCGCAGCGCGACGCCGTGCGTGCGGAGCTCGGCATCGGCCCGGACGAGCCCGTGGCCGGGACGATCGCGAACTTCCGCGCGCAGAAGGACTACCCGAACCTCCTCGAGGCGGCACGCCTGCTCGAGCGGCGCGGCTCGCCGGTACGGTTCGTCGCCGTGGGGCAGGGACAGCTGGAGGACGAGACCCGTGCGTTGCACGCGCGGCTCGGCCTCGGCGACCGCGTGCTGCTGCTCGGCCGTCGCGACGACGCCGTGCGCGTGCTCGCGGCGTGCGACGTTTTCACGCTGGCGTCGTCGAACGAGGGTCTGCCCGTCGCGGTGATGGAGGCGTTCGCGCTCGGCCTGCCCGTCGTCGCGACCCACGTCGGTGGGGTGCCCGAAGCGGTGCGCGACGGCATCGAGGGGATCCTCGTGCCGCCGCGCGAGCCGAAGGCGCTCGCGGACGCGATCGACGAGCTCGTGCGCGACGGGGCGCGGCGCGCGTCGATGGGCGCGGCGGCGCGGGCGCGAGGCGAGCGGTTCGACATCGGCGTGACGGTGCGGGAGATCGAGCGCGTGTACGACGACGTCCTGCGACCACCGGCATGACCGACGACGGGCTGGTGATCCGCCCGGCGACGGCCGCCGACCGTGGCGCGATCGTCGCGCTGCTCGCGACGTCGCTCGGGCGCGACCCGCGCGACGCGCGCTTCGACGCGCTCTTCTCCTGGAAGCACGAGACGAACGCGTTCGGGCCGTCGCCGATGTGGGTCGCGTGCGACGGCGACGCGCTCGCGGGCTTCCGGACGCTCATGCGCTGGCGTTTCGAGCGCGACGCCTCGACGGTCGACGCGGTGCGCGCCGTCGACACCGCGACGCACCCCGACTACCAGGGTCGCGGGATCTTCACGCGGCTCACGTTGCACGCGCTCGACGCGCTGCGCGACGAGGGGGTCGGGTTCGTGTTCAACACGCCGAACGACCAGAGCCGGCCCGGCTACCTGAAGATGCGGTGGCGCGTCGTCGGGCGGGTTCCCGTCGCGGTGCGGCCGCGCACTCCCGCCGGGCTCCTCCGGATGGCGCGCTCGCGGACGGCCGCCGACCGGTGGTCCGCACCGTGCGACGTGGGGGAGCCCGCGTCGGCGGTCACCGCGCGCACCGCGGAGCTGCGCGAGCTGCTCGCGTCGCAGCCACGGTCGCGCGGCCTGCGGACGGCCCGGTCGCCCGAGTTCCTCGCCTGGCGCTACGGCGGGGACCTGCTGCCGTACCGGTGCGTCGTCGCGCCCGGTGGCGTCCGTGAGGGCGTGGTGTTCCTGCGTCGGCGCGCTCGCGGCGCGGCACGCGAGACCGTCGTCGCCGACGTCCTGGCGCGTGGAGGCGATCGACGGCTCGCGCACGCGCTCGTGCGACGGGCGGCGCGCGAGGCGGGCGGGGAGTACGCGATCCGGGTCGCCGAGCCCGGCCCGGTCGCGGGCGGCTTCGTGCGGCTGCCCCGGCAGGGACCGATCCTCACCTGGCGGGACGTGTGCGACCGCTCGATGCCGCCGCCGGGCGAGTGGCACGTGAGCCTCGGCGACATCGAGCTCTTCTGAACCATTCGCGGCGTCCGCGCCCCGGACGACGGCCGGCGCGCGGCGTTAGCATGCGCGATCCGTGCCAGGTCGGGTGCGCACGGCGGCAGGGAGGGACGTGAAGGAACTCGCACGGCGGGCGCTGAAGGCGTCGGCCCGGGTCGCCGACCGGATCCGGCCCCCGGGCGCCGGGGTCGTCGTCCTCTGCTACCACCGCGTCGGCGGCGGTTCCGGATTGCAGCTCGACCTCGACCGCGGCCGCTTCGAGGACCAGATCGCGGCGCTGGCCGACGGTGGCGCGGTCCTGTCGCTCGACGACGCGCTCGCCGCGCTCCGCGCCGACACGCCGCCCGCGGACGGGCCGCCTGCCCGGGTCGTCGTGACCTTCGACGACGGCACCGCGGACTTCGCCGACACCGCGCTGCCCGTCCTCGCCCGCCACCGGATCCCGGCGACGATCTACGTCGCGACGGCGTTCGTCGAGGAGCAACGTCCCTTCCCCTACGGCGCGCCGCCGCTGTCGTGGGACGCGCTGCGCGACGCCGTCGCGACCGGTCTCGTGACCGTCGGTTCGCACACCCACACCCACGCGCTGCTCGACCGCGTGCCCGACGCCGTCGTGGTGGAGGAGCTCGACAGGTCGGTCGAGCTCATCGGCGCGCGCCTCGGCGTGCGCCCCCGGCACTTCGCCTACCCGAAGTCGCTGGCGGGGTCGCGCGCGGCGGACGCGGCGGTCCGCGCCCGGTTCTCGTCGGCCGCGCTCGCCGGCACGCACGCGAACGCGTACGGCCGTACGGATCCCCACCGGCTGGCGCGCTCGCCCGTGCAGGCGTCCGACGACACGGCCGGCTTCGCGGCGAAGGCACGCGGGGGCATGCGCCTCGAGGACGACGTCCGCCGCGCGGTGAACCGCCTGCGCTACGCGAGGGCGGCGTCGTGACGGGACGTCCGCGCGTGCTGCACCTCACCACGAGCGACATCAGCCTCGTCACGCTGCTCGGCCCGCAGCTCCGCGCCTTCGCGGACGCGGGGTACGACGTCGTGACCGCCGCCGCGCCCGGACCGTGGACCGACCGCCTGCACACCTGGGGGATCGAGTTCCACCCGCTGCAGTTCTCGACGCGCTCGTTCACGCCGCGCCGCGACGTGCGCGCCCTCGCAGAGCTGTACGGGTTGTTCCGGACGCTGCGACCCGACATCGTGCACACCCACAACCCGAAGACGGGCGTGTACGGACGCATCGCGGCGCGGGCCGCGCGGGTCCCCGTCGTGGTGAACACCGTGCACGGGCTCTACGCGCTCCCCGCCGACCCGTGGGCGAAGCGCGCGGTCGTCTACGGCATGGAGCGGGTCGCGGCGTCGTGCTCGGACGCCGAGCTCGTGCAGAACCCCGAGGACCTCGACGTCCTGCGCCGGTTGCGGATCCCCGCCACGCGGCTGCGGCTGCTGGGCAACGGCATCGATCTCGACCGGTTCGATCCCTCGCGCGTGCCCGCCGCACGGGTCGCGGCGCTGCGCGACGAGCTCGGTGCGGAGCCCGGCGACGTCGTGTGCGGCGTCGTCGGCCGGCTGGTGTGGGAGAAGGGCTACCGCGAGATCTTCGACGCCGCGGCGATCCTCGCCGATCGCGCCCCGAACGTGGTGTTCGTCGTCGTGGGGCCGTTCGAGGACGTCAAGGCCGATGCGATCACGCCGGCCGACCTCGCGCCGGTTGCACGCGGCACGCGCACGCGCTTCCTCGGTGTCCGCGACGACATGGAGCACGTGTACGCCGCGATGGACGTGTTCGCGCTCGCGTCGCATCGCGAGGGCTTCCCACGCGCGGCGATGGAAGCCGCCGCGATGGGACTTCCGGTCGTGGCGTCCGACGTGCGCGGGTGCCGGCAGGTCGTCGAGGACGGGCGCACGGGACGTCTCTTCCCCGTGCGCGATGCACGGGCGCTGGCCGACGCGATCGCGACGCTGGCGGCCGACGAGGGCGCCCGCCGCCGCATGGGCGCGGCCGGACGCGAGAAGGCGCACCGGGAGTTCGACCAGCAACGCGTCGTCGACGTCACGCTCGAGACCTACAAGCGCCTCCTGGACGGCCGGCACGCGACGGTGCCCGCGGCATGACGGCTCGCCATCGAAACAGCGATCGCGTGAAGCGCGCGTTCGACGTCGTCGTCGCGGCGGGCGCGCTCGTCGCGACGTCGCCGATCGTCGCGGTGACGGCGGTCGTCGTGCGCACGCGTCTCGGACGGCCCGTGCTGTTCCGACAGCGGCGGCCGGGCCGCGACGGCGAGCCGTTCACGATGCTCAAGTTCCGGACGATGACCGACGAGCGCGACGGCTCGGGCGAGTTCCTGCCCGACGCCGACCGGCTGACGCGCCTCGGGCGGTTCCTGCGGACGTCGAGCATCGACGAGCTGCCCGAGCTCGTGAACGTCCTGCGCGGGGAGATGAGCATCGTCGGTCCCCGCCCCCTGCTCATGGAGTACCTCGAGCGCTACACGCCCGAGCAGATGCGCCGGCACGAGGTGCGGCCCGGCATCACCGGCCTGGTGCAGGTGAGCGGGCGGAACGCGCTCTCGTGGGACGAGAAGTTCGCCCTCGACGTGTGGTACGTCGATCACCGGTCGTTCCTGCTCGATCTGCGCATCGTCCTGCGCACCTTCGGCGTCCTGTTCCACCCGGAGGGCGTCAGCCGGCCCGGCCACGCGACCACGCCGAACTTCGAGGGCCCCGCGTCCGAGGAGACCGCAAGGAGCGCGCTATGAGGATCCTCGGGATCTGCCACGACGTGCTGATCTGCTCGGCGTGCGTCGTCGAGGACGGCGAGGTCGTCGCTGCGGTGGCGGAGGAGCGGCTCGACCGCGTGAAGCGCAGCAGCGTGTTCCCGGTCCGGGCGATCGACGCGTGCCTGCGCGAGGCCGGTGCGTCGTTGCACGACGTCGACGAGATTGCGGTCGCGTGGAACCCTGTCATCGACCTCGAGACGATCCCGAGCGGCTACGTGAACGCGCGGCGGTGGCGGGTCGAGCACCTCACGCAGGTGCCGGGACGGGTCCTGAACCTCGCGGGCGAGCGCGCGGGCGCGACCGCGACGTTCCGGGACCTGTGGCCCGACGCACCGCCGATCACCTACGTCGACCACTACCTGGCGCACCTCGCCAACGCCGTCGGGCTCTCGCCGTTCGACGATTGCGCGGCAGCTGTGATCGACGGGCGGGCCGAGCGCCGCACCGGCATGCTCGCCCGCGTGCGCGGCGCCGACGTCGAGGTGCTCTCCGAGACGAACTTCCCGCACTCGCTCGGGCTCGTGTACGGCGCGGTGACGCAGTACCTCGGGTTCACGCCCGACTCCGACGAGTGGAAGGTCATGGCGCTCGCGTCGTACGCGGACGCGGACAACGAGTACCTCGCGCCGATGCGCGACCTCATTCGCGTCGACGAGTCCGGCGACTTCACCGTCGCGCTCGACTCGTTCGCGTACTTCAACTTCTGGGACCGCCGGATGTACTCCGACCGCTTCGTCGCGACGTTCGGGCCGCCGCGCGCGCGCGCCGAAGAGATCACCCCGCGCCACGAGCAGATCGCGGCCGCGCTGCAGCAGGTGTTCGAGGACGCGATGACCGCGATCCTCACCGCGCTGCACCGCCGGACCGGCAGCGACCGGCTCGTGCTGACGGGCGGCTGCGCGATGAACAGCGTCTTCAACGGCCGCGTCACCGAGCTCACGCCGTTCCGCGAATGCTTCGTGACGAGCTGCCCCGACGACTCGGGGACGTCCATCGGCGCCGCGCTCCACGTCCACGGGTTGCGGACCGGCACCCGCCCGCCCGTCCCGCCCGCGCACAACTACTGGGGACCCGCGTTCGACGACGACGAGTGCCGGCGTGTCGCCGAGTCGTTCAAGCTGCCGAACGCGACGGTCCTCGACGACCCGTCCGAGGCGGCCGCGGCCGATCTGGTCGCGGGCCGGCTCGTCGGGTGGTTCCAGGGGCGGATGGAGTTCGGGCAGCGCGCGCTCGGGAACCGCTCGATCCTCGCCGACCCGCGGAGCGCGGACGCCAAGGACCTCGTCAACGCGGCGGTCAAGTACCGCGAGAGCTTCCGTCCCTTCGCGCCCGCGGTGCTCGCGGAGCACGTGGCCGACTGGTTCGAGTGCGAGCCCGGCACGCAGGTTCCGTTCATGGAGCGGGTGCTGCGGTTCCGCCCGGAGCGCGCGCCCGACGTGCCCGCGGTCGTGCACGTCGACGGCACGGGCCGCTTGCAGTCGGTCGACGACACGACGAGCCCGCGCTTCCACGCGCTCATCCGCGCGTTCCACGAGAAGACCGGCGTACCGATCGTGCTCAACACGAGCTTCAACCTCAACGGCGAGCCGATCGTGTGCACCCCGCAGGACGCGATCCGCACCTTCTTCACCTGCGGGCTCGACGTCTTGTACCTCGGCAACGTCCGGGTCGAGAAGTGACGTCGCTCGCCCTGCTCGGCGGCGCGCCCGCGTTCCCGGACGGGCTCGCGTTCGCGCGGCCGCCCGTCCCCCCGATGGAGCGCGTCGTCGCACGGCTCGCGCCGTCCTACGAGCGCGGGATGCTCACGAACGGCCCGCTCGTGCGCGAGCTGGAGGAGCGCGCGGCGGAGCGGCTCGGGTCGCGGCACGTCGTCGCGGTGTCGTCGTGCACGGCCGGCCTGATGCTCGCGTTGCGCGCGGTCGATCCGCGCGGTCCGGTCGTCGTCCCGAGCTTCACCTTCTCGGCGAGCGTGCACGCGATCGCGTGGAACGGGCTCGGCGTGCGCTTCGCGGAGTGCAGCCCCCAGTCGTTCCAGCTCGATCGCGAGGACGCCGCGCGCCTGCTCGAAGGGGCGGGCGCGCTCATGGCCGTGCACGTGTTCGGCGCGCCGTGCGCACCGACGGACGTCCAGCGCCTGGCCCGCGCCGCGGCCGTCCCGCTCGTCTTCGACGGCGCGGCCGCGCTCGGCGCGCGTCACGGCTCCCGACCCGTCGGCAGCTTCGGCGACGCGGAGGTGTTCAGCCTGAGCCCCACGAAGCCGGTGGTCGCGGGGGAGGGTGGTCTCGTCGCGACGAACCGCGACGAGGTCGCCGACGCCGTGCGCATCGGCCGCGACTACGCGAACGCCGGCGACTACGACACACGCTTCGTCGGGCTGAACGCGCGCATGTCCGAGCTGCACGCCGCGGTCGCGCTGGAGTCGCTCGCGGACCTCGACGCGAACCACGCGGCGCGGGCCGCGCTCGCGGCGCGGTATCGGGCCCAGCTCGCCGGTGTGCCCGGGGTGCGCGCGCAGGACGTCCCCGACGGCGACGTCCCGACGTGGAAGGACGTCACGATCGCGCTCGACGCGCGGGAGTTCGGCGTGTCGCGTGACGTCCTCGTCGCCGCGCTGCACGCCGAGGGCGTCGACACCCGCCGCTACTTCGACCCGCCCGTCCACCGGCAGCGGTCGCACGCGGCGCGGGCGGATCGTCAGCTGCCCGTCACGGATCGGGTCGCCGCGGAGGTCCTCAGCCTCCCCGTGTACCCGTCGCTGCGCGAGCGCGACGTCGACCGGATCGCCGGCATCGTCGCGGCGGTCCACGAGGCGCGTGACGCGCTCACGACTGCCGCGAACAGGGCGTGAATTCCCGCCCGCGCGTGACATGAACGTCGGCTCGGAACGCACCGGGCGCCGTGGACACCGGGCGACCGCTGTGTGCAGAATGCTGATTCACGGTGCGTAGCGGGCGGGGGGCCTATGTCCGACCGAGCTGACGTCACCACACCGGTGTCGACAGTCCAGGCGGCCCGAACACGGTCATCCCGACGCGCGCGGTGGGCGCTCGCCTCCCGGCCGGCGGTCGACGCCGCGATCTGGTTGGGCGCCCTCTACGCGGGCGCCCTCCTGCGGCTCGACTTCAACGTCTCCCGCCTCGACGGGTTCGAGGTGGCGGTGCTCGTCCCGTTCGCGTGGGCCGCGCAGTGGCTGTTCGGCTACTGGTCGGGGATGTACCGGGGGCGCTGGATCCTCGGGTCCTTCGACGAGGTCGCGGCCGTCGTGCGCAACACCTGCTTCGTGACCGGCGTGCTGTTCGTCGTCGACCTCGTCATCGACGACCAGCGACCCGCGCCGCTCAGCAGCGTCCTCGCCGCCGGCATCATCGCCTTCGTCGGTCTCGGCGCCGTCCGCTACCTGGGGCGCCGAGCGGTCGACCGTGACCGCCGGGCCCGGATCGCCGACCGCACCCGGGCGCTCGTGTTCGGCGCCGGTGACGGGGGCCAGCGCACGATCCGGGCGATGCTCTTCGACGGCGAGAGCCCGTTCCTGCCCGTCGCGATCCTCGACGACGACCCCGCCAAGCGCCACCTGGCGGTCCACGGCGTGAACGTCGTGGGCGACCGGACCGCGATCCGGCGGGCCGCGAAGGAGCACGACGCGTCGGTGCTGGTCATCGCGATCCCCTGTGGTGACGGCGCGCTCCTCCGTGAGCTGACGGAGCTCGGGCGCGACGCAGGTCTCGACGTGCGCGTGCTGCCGTCCGTCCGCGAGCTGTTCGACGGGCGGGTCACCGTCGACGACATCCGCGTCCCGACCGAGACCGACCTCCTCGGCCGGCGCCGGATCGAGATCGACCTCGGCGCGGTGGCCGAGTACCTGCACGGCAAGCGCGTCGTCGTCACCGGTGCGGGCGGCTCGATCGGCTCGGAGCTGTGCCGCCAGATCTCGAACCTCGGCCCCTCCCGCCTCGTGATGATCGACCGCGACGAGTGCGGGCTCCACGACGTGCAGCTCACGCTCGAGGGCCGCGCGCTCCTCGACTCGCCCGACCTCGTCCTCGCCGACGTGCGCGACCGGCATCGCATCGCGGCGGTGTTCCGCGACGTGCGGCCCCAAGTCGTGTTCCACGCCGCCGCGCTCAAGCACCTGCCACTCCTCGAGGCACACCCGCACGAGGCGTTGAAGACGAACGTGTGGGGCACGCTGTCGGTCCTCGAGGCCGCGGCCGAGGTCGGCGTCGAGCGGTTCGTCAACATCTCGACGGACAAGGCCGCGAACCCGTGCAACGCGCTCGGCTACTCGAAGCGCGTGACCGAGCTCCTCACCGCGCACTACGGGCGGCAGGGCGACGGCGTCTTCCTCAGCGTCCGGTTCGGCAACGTGCTCGGCAGCCGCGGGTCGGTGCTCGTCGCGTTCCGCCGCCAGCTCGAAGGGGGCGGCCCCATCACGGTGACGCACCCCGAGGTCACGCGGTTCTTCATGACGGTCGAGGAGGCCGTCGAGCTGGTCGTGCAGGGTGGCGCGATCGGCCGTTCGGGCGAGGTGCTCGTCCTCGACATGGGGCAGCCCGTGAAGATCGCCGACGTCGCCCGCCAGCTCGCGTCGACCCGCACGCCCAGCGTCCCGATCGTGTTCACCGGGCTCCGGCCGGGCGAGAAGCTGCACGAGCAGCTCTTCTTCGACGGCGAGCGCGTCCGCCCCGGCCCGCACCCGCTGATCCGCCACGCGTCCGTCCCCGCGCTCGACCCCGCCGTCGTCCGCGGGATCCAACCGTCCCTGTCCAACGGCGAGATGCTCGACATGCTGCGGGTGCTCGCCACCGAGATCGATGTGCGTGACGGGGTCGAGGTCGACCTCGTGGAGACCGAATGGGCACCCGGGTCGAGCCGGATCTCCTGAACGCGGCGCCCCCACCGCTCGATCTCGACGACGAGCCCTTCGCCGGCCTGCTCGGTCGGTTGTTCGCGCTCGGCATCGTCGTCGCGCTCCTCGCGAGCGTCGTCCTGCGGTTCAAGACGCGCTCGCCGCTGTGGGAGGACGAGGCCCTCACCGTCAACATCGCGAAGCAGCCGCTCAGCCGGCTGCACGGGCTGCTCCGCCACGACGGCTCGCCGCCGCTCTACTACGTGATGTTGCACGTCTGGATGAAGGTGCTCGGGACGAGCAACACCGCGGCCCGGGCGCTGTCGGGCGTGATCGGCTTGCTGACGCTGCCCGCCGCGTGGTTCGTCGGGCGCCGCATCGGCGGGAACGACCGGCTCCGCGGGACGTGGATCGCGTGGGCGTCGGTGCTCGTCGTCGCGACGTCGCCCTACGCGATCCGGTACTCGACCGAGGTCCGGATGTACGAGCTCGAGACGCTGCTCGCGCTCGTCGGCTACCTCGCGGTCGCGAACGCGCTCGAGCGTCCGACGCTGCCGTGGCTCGCGGCGGTCGCGGTCGTGACCGCCGGGCTCGTGTACACCCAGTACTGGGCCTTCTACCTGATCGGCGCCGTGCTCGTCGCGCTCGTCGTCCTCGCCCGTCGCGGCGTGCTCGGCCCGTCCGCGTGGCGGGTCGCCGGCGCGATCGTCGTCGGCGGGCTGACGTTCGTCGCGTGGCTGCCGACGTTCCTGTACCAGTCGCGCCACACCGGGACGCCGTGGGCCGAGAAGACGTCGCCGCCGATGGCCGCGTACCGGTTGCTGCTCGGCTTCGCCGGCCAGCGCGGCGTCGCCGCGTACACGCTCGTCATCGGGCTGCTCGGGCTCGCGACGCTCGGCCTCTTCGGCTTCGCGTTCGACCGCGTGAACACCGTCCTCGACTGGCGGACCCGTCCGCCGGCCCGCTGGCTCGCGTTCGCGACGCTGTCGACCGTCGTCATCGGGCTGTGCCTCGCGTACGTCGGCATCGGCGCGCCCGCGATCCGGTACCCGTCGATCATCTTCGGACTGTTCGCGGTGATCGTCGGTGCGGGTGTCGTCGCGCTCGGCTCGCGCCTCGGACGGTACGCGGTGCTCGCGGTCGTCGTCGCGACGGGCATCGTCGGCGGGTACCACAACGCGACGCGGCTGCGGACGCAGGCGAGCCAGGTCGCGGGGGCGATCAACGCGGAGGCGAAGACGGGTGACGTCGTCGTGTACTGCCCCGACCAGCTCGGGCTCGACGCGTCGCGACTCGTCGCGCCGACCCTGCGCCAGTACGCGTTCCCGACGATGGCCGCACCCCAGATCGTCAACTGGGTCGACTACGAGCAGCGGAACCAGGTGTTCCACGTGCCCGGTGTTGCGGGCAACCTGGCCGATCCCGCGGTCTTCGCCCAGGAGATGCTCCGGCTCGCCGGCCCCGAGCACAACATCTGGTACGTCTGGTCCGACGGCTACAAGACCTTCGGGACCAAGTGCGGCGACATGGTCGACATCTTCCGGAAGCAGCGGCCGCACGCGACGCGCCTCGTCCAGGAGGACCTGACGGTCTTCGAGAGCGAGAACCTCCACCGGTTCTCGCCGTAGCCCGAGCCGCCGTGGGCGTTCGCCCGCGGCCTCGGGTCAGGCGGTCGCCGGCGGCGTGTCGGGTGTCGTCGTCTGTGGCGAGCTCGTCGGCGACCCGTCGTCACGGACCGCGTGGCGCGACACGATCTCGACGATCGCGTCGCACGCGAAGAACACCACCGCGAGCCACCCGAGCGTCCGCACCCGCCACAGCTGTGTCGGCCACTCGAAGATCGACGGCACGTTGTAGTGCATCTGGCTCGCGGCGGCGTACAGCCCGCACAGGCCGAGCGCGAAGAACGGGAACAGGCTGAGCACGATCCGCCAGCGCGGCCTCAGCAACACGAACAGCGTCACGCCGCCGGTGAGGACCGCGCACCACGGTCGCACGAGGAGCCCGCCGAGCGCGGCCGCGACGACGGTCGTGCCGACGACGGTCGCTGTCTTCACGCGCGCGCCCTGCACGACGAGTGGTGACGCGAGCTGCGCCTCGACCGGTCCCGCG
>DASRES010000062.1 GCA_035651955.1 Acidimicrobiia bacterium | reverse complement strand
GTCTTCGTCGAGTGGAACAACGTCAGCGCGGGCTTCGACGCCGGTGCCGACTGGGACTTCGGCCGCCAGGAGCTCCTGCGCGAAGGCTTCGCGTACGTCGGCGTCTCCGCGCAGTTCGTCGGTGTGGACGGCAGCGGCGGGATCGCGGGCATCGGCCCGCTCAAGAAGTCCGACCCCGTCCGGTACGGGTCGCTCGTCCATCCCGGCGACAGCTACTCGTACGACATCTTCTCGCAGGCGGGCGCGGCGCTCCTCCACCCGAACGGCGTCGACCCGCTCGCGGGACTGCACGTCGAGCGTCTGCTCGCGGCCGGTGAGTCGCAGTCGGCGTTCCGGATGCTGACGTACGTGAACGCGGTCGACCCGCTCGCGCGCGTCTACGACGGCTTCCTGATCCACAGCCGCTTCGCGAACGCGGCTCCGCTGTTCGAGGGGCTGGGCGGCGAGGTCCCGGGTCCGACACGCATCCGGACGGATCTGCGCGTGCCGGTCCTGCAATTCGAGAGCGAGACCGACATCGTCCGCGCCTACCAGGCCCGCCAGCCCGACAACGACCTGTTCCGCTCGTGGGAGGTCGCGGGCACGTCGCACGCCGACCTCTACTCCGTCGGTGCGGCCGCCGTGTCCCTCCTCGGCTGCACCGTCCGCATCAACGAAGGTCCCGAGCACTATGTGCTCCATGCCGCGATCCACGACCTGAACGAGTGGGCGCGCGACCACGACGACGCGCCGCCGCACAGCCCGCGCATCGAGCTCGACGCGAACGGCAACGTCGTACGTGACCGCTTCGGCAACGCGCTCGGCGGGATCCGCACGCCGCAGCTCGACGTGCCGATCGCCACGCTGACCGGCATCAACAACGAGACCAACGGGTTCTGCGGCCTGTTCGGCGAGACGATCCCGTTCAGCGCGGCGACGCTCAAGTCGCTCTACCCGACGCACGCCGACTACGTCGCCAAGTTCGACCATGCGGCGCACGAGGCACGCGAGCGTGGGTTCCTGCTCCGTCCCGACGTCGAGGAGATGGAGGCGATCGCGGCCGCCGCGCCGATCCCCGCGTGACGCGCGAGTCGACGCGTGGGTCAGGGCGGCCGGGAAGCGGGGGCGGGTGCGAGGCGAGACCCGCCGCGTCGGCCCCCTTGCCCGAGCGGAACGTGTGCATGCGCGGCACCCTGATCCACGCGGGGTGGGACGGCGCGCGCGTCTGGACGGCACCGCATGCGCGCGCAGCGTTTCCCGTCGTCACGCACCGGGGTACGGGGTGGCCATGACCCAGCGCCACGTCGAGATGCCGAGCGAGGTCGGGCCGCGGATCGGCTGGTTCGACCGGTTCGCGGGCGGGTCCGCCCACGTAGCGAGCCGCGCGCCGTTCTTCGCGGCGTGCGTGCTGCTGATCGTCGTGTGGGCGCCGACGGTGCTCTTCCTGAACTTCGACACGTGGCAGCTGCTGATCAACACCGCGACCACGATCATCACCTTCCTCATGGTCGCCCTGTTGCAGAACAGCCAGACGCGCAACGACCAGGCGACCCAGCACAAGCTCAACGCGATCGCGGACGGGCTCGCCGACCTCATGGAGCGCATGAGCGGCGACGACACCTCGTTCAAGCGCGAGATCCAGGAGCTGAAGCTCGCGGTCGGGCTCGAGCTGCACGAGAGCACGTCGGGTCAGGGTGCCGACGATCCCGCGCAGCGCGGCGTCGACAACAGATACCGGCGCGCCGCGAGCTGAGCAGCGCGACGCGCGGCCCGTCGAGCCGGTTCTGGCGGGCGCGCGACCGGGCAGGACCGGGCCTGACGGCACGAGATTGCTACGAAGCGGCGCGCGTCCCGACGCCCGCAGCCGCCGGCGACGCGACACGGACGTGGTCGGTGCGCCGCAGCTCGCGCATCGGCTGCACGACGTAGCAGTACTGCACGAGCCGGTCGAGCGTCTCGTCGTCGAGCGCGGTGATCCGGCACCCGACGCGCGCGACGTCGGTCGGTGACGCGGAGACGGAGCGCACCTCGGCATGGAGCTCGCTGTCGCACACCGCCCCGGTCGCGTCGGGCAGCTTGACGACGAGCGTCAGCGCGTCGCCGGCCGTCCACGAGCCCTCGGCCTCGAACGCGAACCCGTCGGGAGTGAGGTCGACGATGCGGGCGATCGCGTCGCCCGTCCGCCCCCACAGCTCGACGGGGAAGCGGTAGCTGTGGCGGAGCTGACGGCGGCGGACGAGCGGGACGAGCACCCCGCCGATGTGGGCGAGCTCCCACGCTCCGAGCAGCAACGTGACGACGAGCGCGAGACCACCCAGGCGCGGCAAAGGCACGACGCCCGCCCACGCGCCGATCCGCGCCGAGACCGCGCACACGAGCACCGTGCCGACGGTCGTGAGGAGCGCGAGCGCACGCAGCACGTGCACGCCTCCTTGGTCCACACCCTGCTTCGGTGTCACGCGGAACTTGCCCGCGCGCGACGTCACGAGCGTCGCGACCGCGCGCACGAAGATGCCCATCGTCATCAAGCCGTAGTGGGTGCTGTCCGCAGGACCGAGCCGGCCGCGCGCGAGCGCGATCGTCGCGGTGAACGCGAGCAGGGTCCACGGCAGCCACACGAAGACGAGACCGGCCGGCGTCGCGGTCATCGGGAGCCGCCCCGTCAGGAGCGTCGTGGCGAGCACGGCCAGCAGGACGAAGCGCTGCAGGCCGCCGAAGTAGTTGAGCAGCGACCCGAGGTAGCTGACGCGTTGCGCCGGTCGCAGCCCCCGGCAGGTCACCGGGTTCTCACGCGTGCGGAAGACGCGAAGGTTGCCGCGCGCCCAGCGGTCGCGCTGGAGGAGGAACGCGGCGACGTCGTGGGGCGCGAGCCCCTGCACGAGCGTCTCGGCGTGGTACCGGGTCCGCCACCCGCGCGCGTGGAGCGCGATCGTCGTGTGGAAGTCCTCCGCGACCGTGTCGGTCAGCACCCCGCCGACCTCCGCGAGCGCGGCGCGGCGGATGACGGTCGCGGACCCGCACCAGAACATCGAGTCGTGCCGGTCCTTGCCCGGCGCGATCACCTCGTAGAACAGCGTCTGCTCGTGGCGGCGGCCCTTCGAGTGCTGCACGGAGTCACGGTTGTAGAAGTCGTGCGGCGTCTGCACGAGCGCGATCGACGCGTCCTCGAAGTAGCCCAACGTCGCGTCGAGGATGTCCGGGAGCGGTACGTGGTCCGCGTCGAGGACGAGCACGAGCTCACCGGACGTGTGGGCGAGCGCGTGGTTGATGTTCCCGGCCTTGGCGTGCGCGTTGTCCGGCCGGGCCATGTAGCGCGCGCCCATCTGCTCCGCGAGCGTCGCGACCTCGGGCCGCCGGCCGTCGTCGAGCAGCCACGTCGTGTGCGGATACGCGATCGCCCGGCACCCCGCGAGCGTCGCGTGCAGGACAGCGAGCGGCTCGTCGTACGTGCAGACGAACACGTCGACTGTCGGGCTGCTGTGGAGCACGGGCCGGACGGGCGGCCGAATGCGCCACGCGTCGAACACGTAGCAGGCCAGGCTCACCCACCCGAACGCCTCGGCCAGCAGGAGCGGCACGAACGTCTCGGGCGCGGCACCGCTGGAGGTCCAGACGACCCGCCAGGCGAGGTACACGAGACCGGTGAGGAGCGCGAGGACGGAGGTCGCGTGAACGGCTCGGGGGTGGCGTGCCCACCAGGACGGGTCGCGCTCGGGGCGCGTGGGGATGAGGTCGGCCGCGTCGGCAGATCGGCCCCGGGTGACCGCCATGCGTTCTCGTCGGCCGGACGGGGCGATCCTTGAGCGGATCGCCCGAGGTCACACCGGGCCGCCGCGAAGATGCGGCACTCACGTACGCAATGCGTACGTGAGTGCCGCATCGTTCGAGGGTGATCAGGTGAAGTACGTGATCTCGTCGATGCGCTGCATGACGTCGGCCGTCAGCTGGGGCACGACGTCCAGCGCGCCGAGGTTGTCCTCGAGCTGCGACACGCGGCTCGCGCCCGTGATCACGGTCGACACGTGGGGGTTTCGGGCGCACCAGGCGATCGCGAGCTGTGCCAGCGTGCAGCCGAGGTCGTCCGCGACCTCCTTGAATCGGCGCACCTTCGCGTTCCGCTTCGGGTCGGTCGCCACGCCCTGCAACCACTCGTACCCGGGAAGCGCCGCGCGGCTGTCGTCCGGCACGCCGTCGAGGTACTTGCCGCTCAGCAGGCCGGACGCCAGCGGGCTCCACGTCGTGAGCCCCATCCCGAACTCGTCGTAGAGGCGGCGGTACTCGTTCTCGACGCGCTCGCGCCACAGCAGGTTGTACTGCGGCTGCTCCATCACCGGGCGGTGCAGGTGCTCGCGCTCGGCGACGGCGTGCGCGGCGGCGATCTCCGCGCCCGACCACTCCGACGTCCCCCAGTAGAGCGCCTTGCCGGAGCTGACGATGTCGCTCATCGCCCACACCGTCTCCTCGATCGGCGTGTCCGGATCGGAGCGGTGGCAGAACAGCAGGTCGACGAAGTCGAGACCGAACCGCTCGAGCGATCCGTCGATCGCCTGCATGAGGTACTTGCGGTTCAGCGTGTTGCGCATGTTCGGGACCTCGTGGAGGCCCCAGAACAGCTTCGTCGACACGACGTACTCGTGACGCTGCCAGCCGAGCTTGCGGATCGCGGCGCCCATGAGCCGCTCGGAGTCACCACCCGCGTAGGACTCGGCGTTGTCGAAGAAGTTCACGCCCGCGTCGAACGCGGTCGCGAGGCACTCGGCTGCGAGATTCTCGTCGAGCTGCGGGCCGAAGGTCACCCACGACCCGAACGACAGCACCGATACCTGCAACCCCGAACGCCCCAACCGGCGATACTCCATGTTTCTCCTGTCGCGGTTTCGCCTGTCGCGGTTTCTCCTGTCGCGCTCGCAGAGCTCGCCGCTCCTGCGAGCTCGCTTCGCACCCTTCGCGCTGCTCCGCTCGCCGCCCCTGACGACGGGTGCACGCTAGTCGGGCGACGTCCGTCGACGGCCGGCGCTCGCGAGGCTGTACTGCCCGGCACCATTTTGCCGGGCAGGGGGCAGGACATGCGGCGGGGTCTGTTGGTGCTCGCGACGGTCGCGGTCGTCGCGACCGTGTTGCCGGCGTGCGTGCCGGCCAATCCCAACCAGCTGCCGGTGGACCACGTGGTCATCCTGATGCAGGAGAACCGGTCCGCCGACTCGTACCTGGGGCAGCTGCGGGCACAGGGCCATCCCGACTACGAGGCGGAGCCAACGACCGGAGACCCGGACCCGACGAACCCGACCGGGCCGGCGATCGTGCCCTTCCACAAGACGACCTACTGCGACGTCGCCGACCTCGACCACAGCTGGAACGGCGCGCACGCGGAGTACGACAACGGCGCGATGGACGGCTTCACGACGACGAACGCCGTCGCGGCCGACCCGACCGGCAGCCGCGCGATGGGCTACTACGACCGCAGCGACCTTCCCTTCTACTACGACGTGTACAGCACGTTCGCGACGAGTGACCGGTACTTCTCGTCGACGCTCACGCAGACGTTCCCGAACCGCATGTACCTGTACGCGGGCTCGTCGTACGGCCACATCCGCAACGACTTCCACGGCCTCGACGTGCCGTCCGTGTTCGAGCAGCTCGACAAGCACTTCGTGAGCTGGAAGATCTACGCGTCGCAGTACCCGCTCGCGTACGGCAGCCTCTTCTTCAAGTACGTCGCCGACCGGGCGTCGCAGCACGTGTTCCCGATGACCCAGTACTACGCCGACGCGGCGGCCGGGAAGCTGCCGAACGTCGCGTTCGTCGATCCCGAGCTCGTCGACACACCGAACGCCGAGAACGACGAGCACCCGATCTCCAACGTGCAGCTCGGTCAGAAGTTCGTCGCCGACGTGACGAACGCGCTCATGCAGAGCCCGAACTGGGCGTCGTCCGCGATGTTCCTCACCTACGACGAGGACGGCGGCTTCTACGACCACGTCGCGCCGCCGGCGGCCGTGCCGCCGGACACGATCGCACCGATGCTGCAGCTGGGCGACACGCCGGGTGCGTTCGACCGGTACGGGTTCCGGGTGCCGATGGCGGTCATCTCGCCGTACGCGAAGGCGCACTATGTGTCGCACACGACGTACGACCACACGTCGATCCTCGCCTTCCTCGAGTACCGGTTCGGGATGCCCGCGCTGACCCAGCGGGACGCGCACGCCGATCCCATGCTCGGGCTGTTCGACTTCACGCATACCTCGTTCGCGACACCACCGACGCTCGCGACCGCGGTGGTCGATCCGGCGCAGCTCGCGGCCTGCCCGACCAGCTCCGGGTGACCGAGCAGCGCGCGGCGTCCTAGAGGCGCGGCGACGGCGCGACCGCGCGCTGCACCAGCGCGAGCGCACGCACGACCGCGCACGACGAGCGCGGGCCGTCGACGGCCAGCGCGGCGTCGAGCTTCACCCGCGCCCCGCACGGGAGCGGCACGGCCCGCTCGTCAGCACCGCGTCCGCGACCGACGAGCAGCATCGCGACGACACGCGCCGGGGTGACGAGCCGCTCACCCGTGGCGTCGCGCGCCCCGACGAGGACGCGCGCGGCCAGAACGTTCGCACTCGCGGCGAGCACCGCGACGGTCGCCGCGAACGTCCCGCCCGCGCGGACGCGCGCAATCTCCTCCGCGAGCACCGCGTCGACCTCGTCCCGGTCGAGCAGCACGAGCGATCCGGCGCTCATCGTGATGCGCGCGCCGCGCCGGCTCCGCCCCGTCGTGAACACGAACGGCTCACGCACCGGTGACAGGTCGAGCCGGGGGGCCCGCACGCCACCGCGCTCCGCGAGCACACGCAGCGAGCCGTCCAGGTCGGGACGGCCCGACGCTCCGGCCGGTCGAGCCCCGGCGAGCAGGGCCGGAGCATCGCCCGCCCCCCACCAGAGCCCGGCGAGAACGAGCACGGCGACGAGCACCGAGACGCGCAGCGGCCCGGGACCCAGCAGCCCCCCGCCGACGACGACGGCGCCGAGGACCACGAGCACGAGGACCCAGGCCGCCATGTCGCGAGTGGTGTGGAGCCGTAGCGACGCCTGCCTCCGTGCCGGACCGTCGTCCTGCCGACGCACGTTCACCGTCGCTCCCGGACCCCACACCACCCGGCCGATCTTGACCGGTGCCGTCCGCGGCGCCATCCGTAGAACTACGCGTTCCGCGGATCGCAGCCGCGAGACTCCTTGCCGGGACTCGTATCCTCGGGGCAGGCCGTTCGGGGGGACGGCCCGGGGTTTCACATGGGTGCGTTCGAGCGGGCAGGCGCGTCTCCGGCAGCTCTCGTGGGCAGAGCGCGCGAGCGCGAACACTTGGAGCACCTGCTCGATGACGCACGGCAGCAGGGACACGGCGGTTCGTGCATCGTCAGCGGCCCGCCCGGCATCGGGAAGAGCGCGCTCCTCTCGTGGGCGGTCGCGCGGGCGCAGGGGTTCGCGGTGCTGCACGCGACCTGCGCGGAGCGGGACGCGGCGCGCGCCTACGGCACGATCCGGACACTCGTCGAACCGCTCGACGCGCACCTCGGGCGGCTCGTGCCCGTGCACGAGCGCGCGCTGCGCGGCGTCCTCGGCTGGGGGCCGGGCACCGCGGTCGACGGTCTCGCCGTCGGTGGCGCACTCGTCGGGCTGCTCGCGCTCGCGGCCGAGGATGCGCCCGTCCTCGTCGTCGTGGATGACGTCCACTGGATCGATGCGTCGTCGGGCGAGACCCTCGCGTTCGCCGCGCCGCGGCTCGGCGACGAGCCGGTGGTGCTGCTCTTCGCGAAACGTGACAGTGAGCCCGACCCGTTCCGCGGGCGCGTGCCGGTCGTGCAGCTGCCGGGGCTGTCGGGACTGGACGCGGCCGAGCTCCTGGGGCCCACCGTCCACACGCGCGTCGCAGAGGAGCTCGCGCGCGCGACGCACGGCAACCCGCTCGCGATGCTCGAGACGGCAGACGAGCTCACGGACGAGCAGTGTCGCGGTGACGTCGCGTTGCCGCGAACGTTGCACCTCGGCGACGTCCTCCTCCGTGGGTTCCTCCGGCGGACCGAGGGCGCGTCCGTCGCGGAACGGCGCATCCTGCTGTTGACCGCGGCCGACGAGCACCTCACGCTCGGCCAGCTACGCGAGGCCGCGACCGCGGCGGGCTACCCGCCGTCCGCGGTTGCCGACGTGCTGCAGCGCGACGTGCTGACGGTCGGGCGCGGCAACCTCGTCCACTTCACGCACCCGCTGCTGGGTCACGCGGTCTACCAGCACGCGACGGACGACGAGCGCCGCGCCGCGCACGCCGTGCTCGCGGGCGTGTTCACGGGGCCGGACGTCGATCGCAGGGCGTGGCACCTGGCCCGCTCAGTCGACGGTCCCGATGCCACGGCCGAAGCGGCGCTCGTCGTCGCGGCGCGGACGGCTCGCTCGCGCAGTGACCACCTCGCGGCCGGGGAGGCGTTCGCGCGCGCCGCCGAGCTGGCGACGGGCCGCGCGCGCGTGCACCACCTCAAGGCGGCCGGCGTCGCGTTCGCGGACGGCGGTGCGGGCGAGCGGGCGCGCGAGTGCTTCGACGCCGCGTTGCTGCTCGTCGACGACGTCGCGACGCGTGCCGACATCGCGCTCGAGCGCACGCGTCCACTCGTGCACACGGTTGGACCGTCGGTGCTGCAACAGGACCTCCTCGTGCTCGCCGACGACCTCGGCGGCGATCCGGCGCGGGCGTCGCTCGTCACGGCGGTGTGCGCGCTGCTCGCGTTCCTGATGGGCGACGTGAACGGCACCCAGGACCTGTGCGAGCGCGCGCTCGCGTGCTGTCCCGACCGGGACGGCATCGCGACCGCAGTGGCGTCCGCGGTGCTGCAGATCGCGCTCGTGGCGCGCGGTGACGTCGGTGACCGGGCAGCCGCGCTCGCCGACCAGGCGAGCGTGCTCGCCGCGACGGCGCTCGGACCCACGACCGTCGGCTACGCCGACCTCGTCGCGAGCGCGCTCCTGTGGATCGAGGAGTTCTCCGCGGCGTCGCACCTGCTGTCAGCGATGGTCGAGTCCGCGCGGCGGCTGTCCGCGGTGTCGATGCTGGCGTTCGCGCTCGTCGTCCGCAGCGACCTGTACCTGCGGACGGGCCACTGGCAGGCGGCGCTGGCCGACGTCATCGAAGCGGACGAGCTCTCGCGCGAGGGCCGCGTCGCGCCGATCGCCGCCGCGCTCGTCGAGCGCGCCCGTGTCGAGGCCGGTCTCGGCGATCTCGACGACGCCCGTGACCACGCCGCCGCCGGCCTGCGTGTCGCCGTCGAGCTCGGGCTCGGCGGTGCCGAGTACCGCGGGCACGCGACGCTCGGGTTCATCGAGCTCGCGGCGGGGAGGTT
>DASRES010000061.1 GCA_035651955.1 Acidimicrobiia bacterium | reverse complement strand
GGGCTACAGCATCCTCTTGCCCTTCGCGTTCACGCAGCGACTCTCGCTGCACAACTGGCGCTACCTCGACGCTCGTTACCTCGCGTTCAGCGTCGCCTTCGGACTCAGCGCCGCGTGGCTGCTCGCCGCGAGCACGGTTGCCGGTCCGCGGCGATCATGTGTCTCGTGCGAGGCGCGCAGACGCCGGCATGCCGAGCGCTCGCTACGACCTTGCGGTGGTCGCTACTGACCCCACTTGACGATCGCCGACGTGCTCGCCGCGAGGATCGCCCCGTTCTCGATCACGGGTTGCGCGAACTCTCCCGCGTTCGTGCCGTCCTCGAGGTGGCGCAGCACGCTGGGCGGCTTCGTCGTGTCGATGACGAACACACCGTTCTGGTGACTGGTCGAGCTCACGTAGAGCTGGCCGCCCGCGATGACGAGGAGCCCGTTGGCGTTCAACGACGCCGGTCCCAGGACGGTGGACGGGAGCGCGAGCTCGAACGGCGTACCGCCGACCGACACGAGTGCTCCGGTCGCGGGGTCGAGCTCGCGGACCGATCCCGCGGCCGCGGTGCCGCCCTGCGGCGCCCACACACCCGGCGCGGACTGCGTCCACGTTCCGCCCGTCGTGGTCGCGTTGCTGACCACGAACAGGTGGGTCCCGTCGAACACGCCGCCGCCCGAGACCGACCCGCTTCCGCCGCCGGTCGGGTCACGCGTTCCCACCATCGCCTGCCACACCTCGACGCCGGTGTCGCGGCGGTAGACGCGGAACCACCCGTCCTTGTGCGTCGCGCCGACGAGGGCGCGCGTGCCGTCGGTGAACAGGATCGGGCTGGACGCGTAGTCGGGGTCGCCCGTCTGGTCCGGTGCGGGGGCCTTCCAACTCAACGCGCCGGTGCTGCCGTTCAGCTTCAGCAGGCTGCCCTGCTCGAAGCCGTTCTGCGTGTTGGGATGTGCGGTCCCGGTCGCGTCGCTCGTCGAGCCGGTCGTCACGTACACGTCGCCGTTCGAGTCGACGGCTGCGTCGTACCAGTCGCCGGCGCCGACATATCCGTCGGGGATCGTCTTGTGGATCCACAGCAGATTGCCGGTCGCGGCGTCGTAGGCGCGCACCTGGCCCTGCACGAACGGCACGTCGCAGTTCGACGACACACCGATGATGACCTTGCCGTTCGCGACCGTCGGGCTGGACCACGCGTACACGTCGTTCGCGGTCGTGGACGGGACCATGACGAGGCTTCGCCACAAGGTCGACCCGTCGCTCGCCTTGAGCTTGTAGAGGTAGCCGTCGGGAGCGTGGAAGTAGAGGACTGTCGTGTTGTTCTCGTTGCGCACGACGACGCTCGACACGATCCCGAGGGGCATCGTGCAGGTCAGCACCGGCTCGTAGCCCATGAACCGCGACCACAGCACCGTGCCGTCGGACTCGCGGATCGCGTGCAGGCACCCGTAGTCCGACCCTTCGTAGATCACGCCGTTGGACGTGACCGGCGTCGCGAACCAACCGAACCCCGACGACTGGCCGTTGCACGCAGGTGCCGCGAGACGCCACTTCATCGTGAGCGTCGAGACGTTCGACGCCGTGATACCGCTGTCGGTGGTCGTGCTGCCGTGGCTCGCGTCGAAGAGCCGGCCCGTCCAGTCGATCCCGCAACCGGTCAGCAACACGGCAGCGGAGAACGCGCTCACCAGGACGCGCAGGACCTTGCGATCTGCGTGCAGTCTCATGGGTCACCCTGCCCATCGCTCGCGTGAAGAGGAGCCAGGACCCATTCTTGCCCAGCCCCGCACTGCGAGTCCCGGCCGTACACACGATCCCGCCGCGACCGGGCACGCGTCCCCGCTGAGCGGGCGGCCCGAGGCGTTAGCGTGCCGCCGTGAACGACGCGGAGCGTGTGATCGCGGTGGCCGGCGAGGGGTCGGCGCTCGGCGTCCCGGACCGTTGCCTGATCTCGCTCGTGGTGACGGCGATGCGGGACTCCGCGTCCGACGCGATCGCCGCCGTCGCGCAGCTCGCCGATGCAGTCGTCGGTGCGGTCCACCGGTCGGGTGTGCCCACCGAGAACGTGCGGACACAGAGCCTCGCCGTGCAGGACTGGTTCGAACCAGGCGCAAGGACGCGTGACGGCGCGCGTCGGGACCTACGGGGTGCTCGTCTCCGATCGCCGCATCGACGAGGTGAGTGGCCTCTTGAACGCCGTCGTCGTTGCGGGCGGGGACGCGGTGACGATCCAGGGCATCCGGCTGTCCGTCTCGGATACGGCTCCACTCCACGCGGCCGCGCGGCGGGATGCGGTGCAGGACGCCCGGATCAAGGCCGAGCAGCTCGCGAAGGCGAGTGGCGTGCGTCTCGGTCCCGTCCTCGCGGTCGAAGAGGGCCTCGACGGTGGCGGGCAACCGTTCGCGCCGGCCTTCGTGGCGCGACGCCACGCCGCGTCCGCCGCGGCGGCACCGATGCCGATCGAGCCCGGGAGCCAGGCCGTGCGCGTGCGGGTCGTGATGACGTTCGCGATCGCCGCGGACTGAGCACCCTCGACGAACAACACGCGACGGGCCCCACCCGGGCGGCGGTGCGCGTTCGGTCGTCCGCTCGCGTCGCCGCCCGGACGAGGCCTCCTGCTCACGGGCGGATGTTCTGGTTGAGGTGGAACAGGTTCCCCGGGTCCCACGTGCGCTTCACGTCGACGAGCCGCGCGTAGTTCGGGCCGTAGTTCGCCTCGACGCGCCCGGCGTCGTCGGAGGCCATGAAGTTCACGTAGCCGCCCTCCGTCCCCGAGTACGGGTGGATCGCGGCGTAGTAGTCCTTCACCCACTTCGTGTTCGCGGCGTTGTCGGCCGGGTCGGGCCACATGCCCGCGATCACCGCGGCGAACTGCGCGTCGCGGTGACCGAACGCCGTCTCGGTCGCGCCGACGCGGTGCACGGCGCCGTTGATCGGATAGAGGTGCATCGTCGAGTTGACGACCGGCGTGCGCGCGCCGTGCTCGACGTGCGCGGCGATCGCCTCGTCGGTCAGCGCGTTGACGAAGTCCGCCTTCCAGTAGTGCTGCAAGCCGCGTGGCACCAGCGCGTCGAACGCCGAGTTCAGCGCCGGGTACGGCATCGGCGCGACGTGCTCGGCCTTGACCTCGGCGACGTCGTGCAGCGGCTTCAGGACGCGGTCCGCTTCGTCGATCGGCCCCGTCCAACACGTCACGAGCGCGCAGAACAGGTCGCCGTGACGGTCTTCCGGGATGAACGGCAACGGCGGCGCGATCTGCCACGCGAAGAAGCAGCCGAACTGCTCGGGCGCGTCGGCGATGTAGTCGCGGAAGAACGCGAGGACGGCCGGCGCGTCGGCGGGCTCGTAGAACATCGGACCGCCGACGATCGTCGAGACATCGTGCAACTGGAACTCGAGCGACGTCGCGACACCGAAGTTCCCGCCGCCGCCGCGCAGCGCCCACAGCAGGTCCTCGTTCTCGTAGTCGCTCGCCTTCACCAGACGACCGTCCGCGGTCACGACGTCGGCCGACACGAGGTTGTCGATGGACAGGCCGCACCCGCGCGCGAGATGGCCGATGCCGCCGCCCAGGGTCAGGCCCCCGACGCCGGTCGTCGAGATGACCCCGCCCGTCGTCGCGAGCCCGAACGCGTGCGTCGCGTGGTCGAAGGCGCCCCACGTCGCGCCGCCGCCCGCACGTGCGGTCTTGCGCGCGGGGTCGACGCGGACGTTGGCGAGCAGGCTGAGGTCGGCGACGACGCCGCCGTCGGATGTGCCGAAGCCAGGAACGCTGTGTCCGCCGCCGCGCACCGCGAGATCGAGACCGTTCTCGCGCGCGTGGTCGACGGCGGCGATCACGTCGGCCGCGTCGACGCAGCGAACGATGACCGCGGGGCGGCGGTCGTGCATGCCGTTGTGCACCATGCGGTGCTCGTCGTAACCGGGGTCGCCAGGCGTGATCACCTCGCCCCGTGTGCGCTCCCGGAGCGCGTCGATGGTGGTCATCGCGGGATCTCCTCTCGTCTCGCCGGGCGCCGCGCCCGGTCGACGACCACCGTGACGGCGCCGCCGTTCCGGAACCGTTCCCCGTCAGGCGCCGGTCGGGGAACGCTTCGGGAGCGTCGCGAGCCGATCGCGCGCCTGGCGCGCGAACCAGGCCGCTCCCTGGCTCGTCGCCCGTTCGAGCGCGCTCGTCAGCGTGTCACGAGCCGATCGGTCGTCGCCCGACGCGACCAGCAGGTCGGCGTCGACGACGAGGAGCGCGGCGTCCGCGTAGTGCTGGTCGTGCCGGACGCCCCACGCGAGGGCCTCGTGGACGACCGCCCGCCCTGCCTCGGGTCGTCCGTAGCGGGCGTACGCGCGGGCGAGCAGCGTGAGCCCGTAGGTGAAGTGCAGCGACTGGGTCGCGTTGCGCCACCCGTCGACCGCACGCTGGATCGCGCGCAGCCCGGTGCCGTCACCGCGCTCCAGCTCGACCCATGCCCTCAGCAGACGGTCGAGTGACAGGAAGTACGCGAACTCGCCGTAGCGCCCGAAGATTTCGTCGCTCTTCGCGACCAGGTCAGCGGCGACGTCGAGCTCGCCCCGCTCGATCGCGCCGATCGCGGCAAAGAGCACGACATAGGCGAGGGTCGGCGGATGGTCGAGGCGCTCGGCGTACTCGACCGCCCGCGCGACGAGCGCAACCGACTCGTCCCGGTCGCCCTGCCACAGCCGGGTCAGGGCCAAGCGGCAGAGACAGACGGCCAGCGGGTCCTGCGCGAAGCGGCGGATGTGCTCGCGCGACGCGTCGTCCCGGTATGCCGCGACCGCCGCCTCGAGGTGCTCGCGCGAGGCCGCGAAGTTGGCCCGCCAGAACTCGCTCACGCCGACGACGTAGTGACCCTCGACCAGCGCGACCGGGTCGGCCGGCGATGCGGCGAGCGTCTCGTAGCCGAGCGCGGCGGAGCGCGCGAAGTCGCAGCGCGAGATGACGGCGAGGGCGAGGCCGCGCAAGATCGCGGGATCCACGACGCCGCGCGAGCGCCGGCAGACCGCCGCGCCTCGTTCGTACGCCGCCATCGTGCGGTCGGATCCGTAGCCCGTCCGCACCGAGAGCGAGGTGCCCCGCGCCACGCACAGCTCGACCTCGAGCTCGTCGCGGTCGCGACCTGGTGCGAGATCGGCCAGGAGCTCCAGCGCGCGGTCGAGGCACTCGATCGCGTCGTCGAGCGCCGAGATCTCGACGTCGTACTCGGCGGCGCGCCGGTATGCGGCGACCGCTCGGTCGGGCAGCCTGGCAGCCCTGTAGTGCGCGGCGAGCGTCGCGCTGACGGGCGCGAGGTCGCGCTCGTGCTCGGCGGCGATCGCGTCCGCGACGCCGCGATGGAGGCGTCGGCGCCGGGCGGGGCTGATCGTGCCGTAGAGCACCTCGCGGAGCTTGTCGTGCGTGAAGTCGTAGCCCTGGTGGTGCTCGCGGATGATCTGGCGCAGCCAGAGCTCGTCGAGACCGCTCACGAGGTCGTCGTCGGATGCGCCGCTCGCCCGGGCGAGCAGGGTCGGCTCGAACTCGCGTCCCATCGTGGCCGCGACCTCCGCGAGATCCCGTGCGCGCGTCGACAGCCGTGCGAGGCGCGCCGTGATGACTGCGTGGATCGTCGGCGGGAGGGCGCGCCGGTCGTCGTCGAAGCTGTCGGCGCGCGCGAGCTCGACCGCGAACAGCGGGCTTCCCTCGGTCTCGGCCCAGACCCGGCGGGCAGTCGCCGACCCGATGGCACGACCCGAGACCTCGCTCGCGACCCGCAGCGTGTCGTCGAACGACAGCCGACCGAGACGGATCTCCGTCCCGCGTCCCTCGCGGACGAGGCCGGTGAGCAGCGCGCGCAGCGCGGGTCGCGCGACGACCTCTTCGTCGCGAACGGTGCACGCGATCATCAGCGGCGCGTCGCGCGCGGCCGGGACGAGATACCCGAGGAGCTCGAGCGTGTCGTCGTCGCACCACTGCAGGTCGTCGAGCACGAGCAGCAGCGGCGTGCCGGCCGAGGTCAGCGCGTGGACGAGGGCGTCCAGGAGGATCCGCCTGCCCGTCGTGCCGGCGTCCGCGGGCGCGAGGTCGTCGCCGTCGGGGCTGCGCAGCTCGGGGACGAGCCGCGCGATCTGCCGCCGCCACACGTCGGCGAGGCGCGAGACGCGGGCTTGGAGCGCGCTGCTGCGCAGCCAGTCGACGACCGGTCCCCACGGCATGACGGCGGTTGTCTCGTACGCGCGCGTGCGCGCGGTCGCGGCGCCGTCGGCTGCGATGGCTCGCTCGAGCTCGGCGACGAGGCGCGTCTTGCCGATCCCCGGCTCACCCGTGACGGCGAGGAGGGCGGGCTCGCCGGCGGCGCACCGGTCCCACAGCGCTCGTGCGGTCGCGAGCTCGTCCGCTCGTCCAACGAGCGTCGCGGTCGTCGTGCGCGACGAGAGGGGAGCGATGGTCACCGTGGGAGCGCGGCCGCGCGCGTCGCGGATCTGCTCGTACAGCGCGACCGTCTCGGCCTCGGGCGCCACACCGAGCTGCTGCTCGAGCACCTCGACGCACCGGTGGTACGCGCGCACGGCATCGGTTCGGTCGCCGAGTGCCGAGGACGCCCGCATGCACGCGCGGTGACCGGCCTCGCGGAGCGGGTCGATCGCGACGAGCGCGCGTGCGTACCGGAGGGCGCCCGGGGCGTCGTCGGCCTCGAGTGCGGCGGTCGCCGCGGCGTCGAGGAGGTCGCAGGTGGCGATCCGCAAGACGTCGCGCTCGCGCAGGAGCCAGTCGTCGTAGCACCCGGGCAGGAGGTCGCCGCGATAGAGCGTGACGACCGTGTCGGCGTCTCCGGCGTCGAGGGCCGCGCGCAGGGCGATCACGTCGACGTACGCCGGCGCGCCTTCGCGCCACCGAAGCACGCCACGATCGAGCTGCATGACGTCGTCGAGCGCCGGCAGCGCGGAGCGCGCGTCGTGCAGCAGCTTGCGGAGGTTCGTGCGCGCTTGCGCGTCGGTCGAGTCGGGCCAGAGGTCGAACGCGAGCTTGGCGCGGTCGACCGCACCGCTCGGCGCGATCGCGACGCGCGCGAACAGGCGCAGGACGCGCGGCACCGAGAGCGCGTCCGCCGGTCGCCCGTCGAACGTGACCGAGCCCTCACCGAGGAGGCGGACCTCGAGGCCGACGGGAGTCACCGGCGGGCCGTTGTCCACCGCCGCCGTTCCACACCACCAGTGTGTCGTCTTCGCGCCGGGGCGTGCAGCGGGCTCGCTCCCCGCGGTCTCAGCGCACGCGCGTCACGATCGGATAGCGGTACGTCCCGTCGAAGACGGCGCGGTCGGGGAGGTAGAGGCGCATCGAGAGGTAGAACGGCCCGGTCGGCGCGGGCAGCCAGTTCGCCTCGTGTCCCGGTGGGGGATCGTGCTGCACGTACACGTCGAGTGAGCCGCCCGGTCCGTACTGCAACCCGGCGGTGCGGTCGCCGATCGCGTACCGGTCGATCGGGTTCGCGACGAAGAAGCTGTCGGGCCCGTACAACGTGATCGACCAGAACGCCTTGACGGGGGGCAGCCGGCCGGCGTCGAAGTGGACGACATAGTCGTGCGCGCCGTCGTAGGCCTCGCCCGCGGTGTCGCCGGTCGAGTGCGCGTAGACGGCCTCGGCGGGGATGTTCGCGCCCCAGCCGATCTTCGCGACGACGGCCCGCTGCAAGGCGTCGTGGTCGTAGGTGCCCACGTCCGTGCTGGTCACCCAGCCGTTGCTCGAGTGCGCCGCGTGCGCGCCGGCATCCCTGATGCGTCGCTCACCCGCGGAGACCGCGCTCGTGAGCGCGTCGCGGACGGTCGCGTCGTGCACGTGCGTGCTCGGGTGGCGTCCTGGTCCGATGCCGAGCTTCGCGAAGCTCGCGAGCGTCGCGCGCTCGCGCGGGTCGACGGGCGGGTTGATGGCGAGCGCGTCGCCGAGCTCGTCGAAGAACCGGATGCCGGCGGCCGCGACTGACTGCGGCGTCCCCGCGGGCGTGCCGATCGGCGGCGGCGTGGGCGCGGGCGTCGTGTGCGTCACGCTCGACAACGGTTCCAGCGTGATCTGGCGGCCCAGCTCGTGCACGCGCGTGACGTCGGCATCGTCGGCGACGAGGAAGCGGCCGAGCATCAGGAGCTGTGGCGTCGGTGAGGCGATGCGCGTGATGCCGGCGGGGAGCGTGCCGTGCCAGCCCGGTGGGGTGATCGCCCAAGACCCCGCGCGGCCGCCCGTCGCCCGCGTGCCGACGTACGCGAACGAGTCCGTGTACGCGGAGAGGAACTGGAACACGTAGTAGCGGTCGGTGATCCGTGGCAGGGTCAGCACGTACGGCTCGCCACGCAGGTCGAGCGGCGCAACGGCGTAGAGCGTGTCCGTGTTCGGCGCCACGACCGTTCGT
Source organism: Acidimicrobiia bacterium (assembly GCA_035651955.1). Classification (NCBI taxonomy): domain Bacteria; kingdom Bacillati; phylum Actinomycetota; class Acidimicrobiia; species Acidimicrobiia bacterium. The sequence goes on along the minus strand of DASRES010000061.1, from coordinate 32,833 downwards.
GTCGACACGTTCGACCGGGCCGGCTGGAACGTCAGGTGGTTGACCGGTGTCAGCCGCGCCAGCGACTGCAGCGTCCGTTCGGTGACGACGAGCGGATAGCCCCAGACGTACGCGTCGGTCGCGAGCTGCGTGTCGCTCTCGTGCGGTGCGGGCGTGCTCGGTCGCGGCGACGCCTTCGAGCTGGAGCCGGAGCACGACGCGACCGACGTCGACGTCAACGCGAGCGCAAGGAGCAGCGCCGGGATTCGCGTGCGGGTCACCGGTGTGCCTCCCTCACCGCCTCGGTGACGACCGTGCTCGCCTCCGCCGGCCCGAACGTCGGCGGCTTCGGCCGGGGCGTGCCCGTGCCCAGCCGTACGACGACCGTGCGCGACCCGGGGTCCACCTGCACCAACTGGTTGCCGAGCCCGAGCGCCCAGTACATCGACGCCGGCGCGCCGGGCGCGATCTGACCGTGCTCCGACGGTTGTTGAGCTTGATCGAGGCTTGTCGCGACGAGCGGGTTCGTGATCGCGCCTTCGTGGTTCAGCCACCACAGGAAGCCGTATCCCGCGTTGAGCGGCTGCGACGGCGCACCGGTCGCCGCCCGCACCCACGCGGCGGACACGACCTGCCGGTCACCCCAACGGCCGTCGTTCAGCATCAGCGTCCCGAAGCGCGCCATGTCGCGGCACGTCGAGCGGACGCCCTCGAACATCTGCGCGTTGCCGGCGCGGTCGCGTGTCATCGTCGTCTGGCTCATGCCGATCGGATCGAAGAGCCGTTGCTTCGCATACTGCACGACGTCCTCGCCTGTCGCCCGTTGCAGCACGCGTTGCAGCGTCTGGATCGCCGAGTTGTTGTAGGCCCACACGCGGCCGGGCGGCTCCGCCTGACCGAGCCCGATCGCGAACGCGGTGCGGTCGGGTGCCCGGAGCAGGTCGCGGTAGTCGATGGCCGGGCTCCACTGGCGACCCGAGTCGTTGCTCAGCAGGTCGCGGATCGTCACGCCCGCGGAGGGCGTCCCCTGCCATTCAATGATCCACCTCGACGCCGGGTCGTCGATCCGCAACCTGCCGTCGTCCTGCGCGATGCCGACGAGCGTGCTCGTGATCGACTTGGTCATCGAGTAGACGTCCTGGGCGCTCGACGCGTTCGTCCCGCGGAAGTACCACTCGCCCGCGATGCGACCCTCGCGCGTCACGACGAGGCAGTTCGAGCTCCCGCGCTGCGCGACCTGCGCGATGGCGTCGAGCTTCGCGCCGTCGAGCCCCGCGCTCGCCGGCGCGATCGTCTGCCACGCCGCGCCCGGCACGGTCGCCGCCGAGCTCGTCGACGCGGTCGTTGCGTGCTCGGATCCGCCGCCCGAGCACGCGACGCCGCCAACCGCAACCGCGACCGCGATGCTCACGACGAGGACGACCGACGGTGTCCGCCGCATCCGCTCTCCGGAACCCTCGACAACGATTTCCAACGACACGCTAACATCGCTCGACATCGTTTTCCAACGCGATGGGGAGGCCGACCGGGATGGTGGCGCAGCGAGCACGCCGACGGGGCCGCGCGACGATCCTCGACGTCGCCCGGGCCGCGGGCGTGACGCCGTCGACGGTCTCGAAGGCGTTGAACGCGGGCCAGGGCAGCGCGGACGTGCGTGCGCGCGTCGCCGCGGCCGCGGCCCGACTCGACTACCGGCCGGACCAGCGCGCCCGCGGCCTTCGTCGCGCCGAGTCACGGTCGATCGGTGTGCTCGTGCCGGACCTGGCGAACCCGGTGTTCCTCCCGTTCCTGCGAGGTGTCGAGTCGCTGGCACAAGAGCGCGGGTACGTCGTGCTGATCGCCGACGGACAGCGCTCGGGCGCGGTGCAGCGCGAGGCGGTCACACGACTGTTCGACCAGGGCGTGGACGGTCTCGTCCTGGGCGGTCCGTTCGAGCCCGACCTGTTCGACCGCTTCCTGGAGCACGGCGTTCCGGTCGCACCGCTGGTCCTCGACGCGCGAGGCCGGCGCGTCCGGCACTGGGAGGCCGGGGAGGCCGGCGCGACGGGTGAGATGGCGGACCGTCTCCTCGCGCTCGGTCACCGGCGCTTCGCGTTCGTCGGCGTTCCCACGCCGCGCGGCAGCTCGACGCGCGCCTACCGGCGCAGCCGCCTCGGCGTGCTGCGTGCGCGCGTCGAGGCACACGGTGGTCAGGTCGCGGTTGCGCGCGTCGATCCGACCCGCGGGTTCGCGGACGGACGGCGCGAGCTACGCGCGTTCCTCGCCGAGTCGGAGCCGACGGCGGCGATCTGCGGGAGCCACGTCCTCGTGCCGTGGACGCTCGTCGCGTTGCGGGACGCGCGCCTGCGCGTCCCGCGTGACGTGTCCGTCGTCGCGTACGGCGATTCCGACTGGGCGCTGGCCTACGGCACGGAGCTGAGCGTCGTCACCCGCGACCTCGCACGCGAGGGACGCGAGCTCGCGAGCAACCTCCTCGACGAGCTCGCCGGCGAGGCACGGGCCGCGCCGGTCGGGGTCGTCTCCCATTACATCGAACGGGGCTCGTGCGCGGCGGTCCCCACCACAAGGGTCGGCCGCTTCTCGTCCTGACCACGGCGACGCATGCGTCGTCGTATGAAGAGCCCCGCCGGGCGACCCGTCTCGACGTCGCGACGGGTCAGGACGCGGCGAGCTCGAACCAGACGACCTCGCCGTCGCCGCGGCGCTGCTCGAACCCCCAGCGCGTCGCGAGCGCGGTCACGAGCGCCAGCCCGAGCCCGCCCGGCTCGGGCGTGACCGGGTCGTGCAGCGGGTCGCTCGGTGAGACGCGCCGTGGCTCGTCGCTCGCGTCGGTGACCTCGACACGCAGGCACGGGCCGTCGCGCTCGACCGACAGCCGGAACCGGGTTCGCGCGTGCCGTACCGCGTTCGTGGCGAGCTCCGACGTCAGCAACGTCGCGACGTCGGTGAGGTCGTCCAAGCCGGCCGCGCGCAGCTCCGTCGTCACCGCGTGACGCGCCGTGCCGACACTCGTCGGGCAGGCGGGGAGCTCGGCGCGCAGCAGCAGTACCGGCGTCATGCGTGGACGTGTTCCCAGCGGCACCGGGCGGGAATCTCGACGCGCGGTGGCGTCACGCGTCGTGGCGGTTCCACGGGTCGCGGCCGCCGAGCGATGCCGTCAACGACGACGTCGCGTCGACGAGCCGGCGGGCGCAGTCCCGCAGCTCGCGCGCCGCGACGTCGGGGCGCATCAGGAACACCGCGAGCAGGAGGTCTGTGTGGGCGTCGGCGTCGAAGACGGGCGCGCACACGTGACTGACGGCGTACGTCGCGTCGCCGTCGACGTCGTCGGTCAGGTAGCGGATGTAGTCCTGCTGGGTGATCGTCGACATCATCTCCTCGACCACCTCCGCGTAGCGGCCCGGCAGGTCGTCGAGCAGCTGCGCGAGCCGCGAGTAGAGACCGAGGTTGAAGTCGCCGAGCGTCTCGACGAGGAAGCCCTGCCGGCGGCACGCCGCGACCACGGCGCGCAGCTCCGTGATCGCGGCGGTGTCAGTGGTCAACGGCGCGCTCGAGAGCCACGCGTCGACGCGCCGGTCGTCCTCCCATGCGACGAACATCACGCCCGACGGCGGCGCGAACGGGAACGTCTGGCCGGGCCTGACCGCAGGAGCGATCGCGTCGTCACCGACGCGGGCGAGCACGACGACGTCGTCGCCGATCACCGTCGACGCGGTGCACACCGCACCGAGCTCGTCGGCGAGCCTGCGCATCACGGGGCGCGCGACGCCGAGGGCGGCATGGCTGCGCTGCGCGGCGGTCCCCGCCGCGAGCAGGCCAGGGCCGAGGGAGTACGCCTTTGGCTCGCCGGCCCGCACGAGCCAACCGGCACCGCACAGCTCGTTGACGATCCCGAGGCACGTCGCCTTGCTGATGCCCGCAGCCCGGGCGAGCTCGGACAGCCCGAGGCGGGTCCCAGGGCGCGCGGCGAGCGCGTCGATGACGCTGACGACGCGCTGTGCGGGCGGCGAGCGGCGTTCCACGGCGGTGTTCCTTGACGGCGTCGCGGGGTTCCCCTACGGTCGACGTGCGGTTTGCTTATGAACCACAGCGTTGCACATCTGCACCGCACCCGCCAGCACCCCCCACCACGTCGCCCACGCCGGGAGGAATGCGCCGATGGAGTTCGGTCTCTTCATCCAGAACTTCGTGCCGAATTCGCGGCGCGAGCAGGACGCCGACGCCGAGCACCACGTGCTGTTCGAGGACCTCGAGGCGGTCGTCGCCGCCGACGAGGCCGGCTTCAAGTACGTGTGGGTGACCGAGCACCACTTCCTCGACGAGTACTCCCACCTCTCCGCGAACGACGTCGTGCTCGGCTACCTCGCGCGCGCGACGCGGCGCATCCATCTCGGGTCGGGCATCTTCAACCCGCTGCCGCGGGTCAACCACCCGGCCAAGGTCGCGGAGCGCGTCGCGATGCTCGACCATCTCTCCGAGGGACGGTTCGAGTTCGGCACCGGCCGCGGCGCGGGCAGCCACGAGATCCTCGGCTTCCTCCCCGACATGAAGGACCTGTCCGGGACGAAGGAGATCTGGGAGGACGTCATCGGTGAGTTCCCGAAGATGTGGACCCAGGACACCTATGAGGGCTACCAGGGCAAGTTCTGGTCGCTGCCGCCCCGCAAGATCCTGCCCAAGCCGTGGAAGAAGCCGCATCCGCCGATGTGGTACGCCGCGGGCAACACGTCGAGCTACGAGATGGCCGCGCGCAAGGGACTCGGCGTCCTCGGCTTCTCGGTCGGCGACATCCAGCAGCTCGAGCCGGTGCTCAAGGCGTATAAGGACACGATCCCGAACGCGGAGCCGATCGGGAAGTTCGTCAACGACAACGTGATGGTCACGACCGCCGCGATCGTCGACGAGGACCCGAAGAAGGCGCGTCAGGCGGCGCTCGACTCGACGTTGACATACCTGCAGAGCAACGTGTTCCGCTACCACGACACGTTCCCGCACCCGCCCGAGGTGCCGGTGTGGCCGGAGCTGATCCCGAACTACACGCCGGAGATCCTCGAGGCGATGACCCAGATCGGCGCGCTGATCTGTGGCGACCCGGACGAGGCGCTCGAGCAGTGCCGCCGCTGGGAGTCGGCCGGCGCCGACCAGCTCGTGTTCGGCATCGGGACGACGACGCGCGAGGAGACGCTGAAGACGATCAAGCTCCTCGGCGAGCACGTCATCCCGAAGATCGACACTGACCCAGTGCACCGGACCACGCGGCAGCGCGAGCGAGCGAGCCGTGAGGCGAGCGGAAGCGCGGCCTAGCGGCCCGGCGCCGGAGGCGCCGAGAGCGGAGGCTCGACGCGGCTGCGAAGGCCGCGGCGAAGTAGTCAGCGCCGCCGGCGGGCGAGGACGTCTGCGTAGAGCGCGTCGACCTCGGCCGCGATGCGTTCCGGCGCGTAGCGCGCCGCCGCGGCGCGACCTGCGTCGCCGAGACGAGCGCGCAACGCGGGGTCGTGGGCGAGCTCGCGCATCGCGCGAGCGAGCGCGTCGCGGTCACCCATCGGGTACAGCAGGCCGGTCACGCCGTCGTCGACGATCTCGGCCGGTCCGCCCGGTGTCGCCGCGACGACCGGCAGCCCGGCGGCCATCCCCTCGACGACGACCTGCCCGAACGGCTCGGGCTCGACCGACGCGTGCACGAGGACGTCGAGGCGGCCGAGCTCGGCGGGGACGTCGTCGCGGAAGCCGCGGAACTCGACGCGCTCGGCGATGCCGAGCCGCTCCACGAGGCCGTGCAGCGACGCCGCGTACGCGTCGTCGCCGAACAGAGGCGCGCCGATCACGACCGCGCGCTCGCTGCCGTCCGGGAACGCGCGCGCGAACGCGTCGAGGAACACGTCCTGGCCCTTCCAGCGCGTGACCGTGCCGACGAGGCCGAGCCGCAACGGGCCGCCGTGCTCACCAGTACGTGCCGGCTCGGGCGGGGGCGGGATGGCATTCCCGATGACGCGCACGATCGGGCGCGACAGCTTCCCGAGCGTGTCGCGCGTCGACTGCGAGTTCGCGATGACCGCGGCGGGAAGCGTCGCGAGCATCGCGCGCACCAGACGGACCGCGGGCGCCGGGAGCGAATCGGTGCTGATCCGGTCGTGCACCTGCCACACGAAGGGCACACCCGCGAGACGTGCGGCGATGCTGCCGTACACGCCTGCCTTGAGCGAGTTGGCGTGCACGAGATCGGGCCGCAGCGCGCGCAGGCGACGCGCGAGCGTCACGACGTACGCGCCGGTCGCGCGCATCGCCGCGAGTGGCAGCCGCGGCGTCACCTCGGACCGGCGCACCGAGCGGCCCTCGGCCGCGAGCTCGAGCACCTCCACCTCCGCGCCGGCCGCGCGGAGGCGCTCGGCCAGCGGTCCGTCCGCGGCGAGCACCGCGTGCGCGTCGACGTGGAGCGACGGCAGCAGCCGGACGAGCGCGAGCTCCGCGCCCGACAGCACCGCGGTGTGGTCGAGGTAGACGACACGCGGGCGCGCGCTCCCGGATGCGGACGACACACGGCTCCCTTCAGGCGACGAGCGGTCCGAGGGTAACGGAGACGCCGGTACACTCGGCGCGCTCCGGCGCCGTCCCGGGAGCGAGATCTCCGATGCGTCGTGTCCTGATCGTCTCCTCGCTGTGGCCCCCGCGCGTCCTCGGTGGCGCCGAGCTCTACGCGCACGCGCTCGCGACGCGGCTCGCCGCGCGCGGCTGCGAGGTCGGCGCGGTGACGCTCGGTGTCGACGGGCCGGGCGTTTTGGCGACGGTGAAGCCCTGGCCGGTCCCGCTCGAGGAGTTCGCGTCGGCGAACGCGATCGAGCACGCGCTGCTCCACGCGCGGGATCTCTACAACCCGGACGCCAAGCGGGCGCTCGAGCGCGCGCTCCGCGAGTTCCGGCCCGACGTCGTCCACTCGCACACCGTCGCCGGGTTGTCGGGCGTTGCGCTCGCGACACCGTCACGGCTCGGCTACGCGCACGTGCACACGCTGCACGACTACTGGCTCCTGTGCCAGCGCATGTCGATGGTGAAGCGGTCGGGAACCGCGTGCGAGCGGCGGTGCACCTCCTGCATCCTCTACTCGATGGAGCGGGAGGCGCTCGTACGACCGCATCCGCCCGACGTCGTCACCGCGGTCTCGTACGCCGTCGCGCGCGAGCACGAGCGGCACCTCCCGTGGATCCGTGACCGGTTGCGCGTGCTGCCGAACCCCGTCGAGCCCGTCCCCGTCGCGCCCCGCCAACCCGGCGCCCCGGTGACGTTCGGCTACATCGGTCAGGTGACGCGTCACAAGGGCGTGCCGACGCTCGTCGACGCGTTCACCGGCGCGGAGGTCGGTGACGCGCGCCTGCGGATCGCGGGGACCGGCCCCGTGTACGACGAGCTGTCGACGCGCACACCCGCGTCGGTCGAGTGGCTCGGCTGGGTCGACGACGCCGGCAAGGACGCGTTCTTCGCGTCGATCGACTGCCTCGTCGTGCCGTCGGAGTGGAAGGACCCGGCGCCGCTCGTGGTGAACGAGGCGCGGGCGCGGCGGATCCCGGTGATCGGCGCGCAGATCGGCGGCATCCCGGAGCTCGTCGCACCGGAGTCGGCCGCGCTGCTGTTCCCCGCGCGCGATGTGTTCGCCCTCCGCGCCCGGCTCGAGGCGTTCGCCGCCGAGCCGTCGCTCTATGCGGTGACGACCGACGTAGCGAGCGACAACACCTGGGACGCGCACCTCGACCGCATGCTCGCTGCGTACGACGACGCGTCACGATCGGCCGGCGCGCGCGCGTGAGCGGCGCGGCTCAGGCCGCGTGCTTCGGCGAGACCGCGGCGAGGATCTCGGGAAGACGGTGCGCGGCGTTGCGGGCCGCGATGCGGCGGCCGGCGAGCCACACGGCGGCGCCGTAGGCGTCGGCGACGGCGATCGACACGAGCGTCGCCGCCGCGAGGGGCAGCGTCGCGAGCGACACCGCGACGACGATCGCGGGCGGCGCGAGCACGAGCGCTTCGGCCGCCATGCACGCGAGGGACGTGAAGCCGGCGATGCAGCCCTGCCCCGTGTTCGCGGCGGTCGGGTTGCGCTTGTCGGGGAGCGCGTATGGCGCGAGCACCGACGTCACGTTCCCGGCGCCGAGCACGACGCCGAGCGCGGCGGGCAGCAGCCCGAAGGTGAGCGGCAGGTACGACCAACCGCCGCTCACCGCGGCGAACACGAGGGACGCGACCATCACGAACGGGGTGACGAAGAGCGCGTTCGCGAGGTTCTTGCCCGCGAGGTCGGCGGCCGGCGCGTCGCCGGACACGACGTTGGCCCAGAACGCCTCGCCGTCGAGCCCGAACTGGTTGATCGACAGCTGCGACGCGGGGAGCGTGGCGACGAGCCCGAACAGCGTCGTCGCCGGCCCGGCCGATCCCTTGCCGACCGCGGAGACGAGCAGCACCACGGGGAAGGCCAGCGCGCTGATGAGCGCCGCGCGCCGCCGCGGGTCGCGGGCGAGGTAGCGCAGATCCTTCGCGGCGACGGCGCCGGCGCGGTCGTGGGGGAGCCACGGCGTGTAGCGCGGGAACAGCGCGAGCGCCGGGCGGCTACGTGCCGGTTGCTGCGCGCGTGACGACGGCGTGTCGGCGGCCGTCGACGCGCGCTCCAACGTCGCGCTCCACACCCACAACAGAGCGGCGATCAACGCCGCGAGCGCGACCGCGGCGAGCAGCGCAACGCCGTACCGTCCGCGCGATCCGTCGGTCGCGACCGTTCCGCCCAGCGCGAACGGCGTCCACCGCACCGTCCGCGCCGCATCGGCCAACGTGCGGCGCGTCAACGAACCGGACGTGTGCGGACCGATGAACCGCAGGGCCTGCGGCGCGACCGCGAGGATCGCGACGGCGACGATCATGACGTCTCGACCGCGCCGGGAGCGGAGCAGCGGCGTGAGGACGGTGACGAGCGCGCGCGACGCGACGACGCCGAGGAGCAACGTCCCGACGACGCCCACCGCGACGAACACGGCCTCCACCGCGGCGTGCGGCAACGCGACCATCGCGCCGCTCAGTGCTGCCAGCGTCGCGACCGGCGCGATGCCGACGAGCGACGCGACCAGCAGGCCGCCGACGAGACGGGGCCGGGACAGGGGGAGCAGCCACAGCCGCTGCGGGTCGAGCGTCTCGTCCGTGCCGAAGCCGAGGACGGGCAGCAGCGTCCATCCGAGCGCGACGGACGCGAAGAGCACCGTCGTCGCGTCACGGGCCTCGTCGGGTCGTGTCCGGAACGACGCGAGCAGCGAGAAACCGGCGATCGCGATCCAGCCCGCCGCGACCGCAGCGAGCACGAACATCACGAGCCGCTGCCGGCTGCGGAACCCGTTGCGGAGGAGGTGCAGCTTCAGTCGCGCGAAGACGAGAGCCACGACAGCTCCTGGCGCGAGGCGGGTTCGCCGACGAGCGCGACGAACGCGTCCTCGAGTGTTCCGGTCCCGCGGAGGTCGGCGAGCGCGCCGGCCCAGACGACGCGCCCACCCGCCATGACGGCGACGTGATCGCAGAGGCGCTCGACGAGCTCCATCACGTGGCTCGAGAACACGATCGTCGAGCCGCCCTTCGTGAACTCCTCGAGCACGTTCCGGATGGCCCGCGCCGACACGGGATCGATCGCCTCGAACGGCTCGTCGAGGAACAGCAGGCGCGGCGCGTGGATGAGCGCGGCCGCGAGCGCGACCTTCTTGCGCATGCCGTGGCTGTAGTCGACGACGAGCACGTCCGCCGCGTCGTCGAGACCGAGGAGGTCGAGCAGCTGGTGCGACCGCGTCGCGACGACGCCGGCGTCCATGCCGCGCAGCAACCCGTGGAACGTGAGTAGCTCCAACCCGGTGAGCCGCTCGAACAGCGCGAGCTCCTCGGGGAGCACACCGATGCGCGCCTTCGCGTCGACGGGTTGCGCCCACACGTCGATTCCCTCGGCCCACACGCGCCCACCGTCGGGACGCAACAGACCGGTTGCCATCCGCAACGTCGTCGTCTTGCCCGCACCGTTCGGGCCGACGATCCCGAAGAACGAGCCGTGTGCCACGTCCAGGTCGACACCCGCGACCGCGCGCTTCGCACCGAACGACTTCACGAGGCCACGCGCACACAGCGCGGGCCGCGTGCTCGCGGACGTGACGTCGCTCGCGACGCTGTCGTGCACGGCTGCAGGCTACGCGCCGCGTTTCGAGCCCGTGACTCCGGGGTAACCCCTGGCGCAACCCCGGCGGGGGTGACGACACGGAGGACGTTTCGGATGGCATTCATCCTGTGGCTCATCGCGGTGGCGCTCGTCGTCGCCGGCATCATCTGGCTGCTGAGCGGCTCCATCATCGGCGGGATCGTGCTGATCATCGTCGGTCTGCTCATCGGTCCCGGTGGCGTGAGCGTGTTCCACGCGAGGGCTTGAGCACGCGCGTCGCGTCGCGCGTCCGCGAAGGTGAGACAAGGCCCCTCCATTCGGAGGGGCCTTGTCGCGTCACGCGGAAGCGCCCGCCGGGCGCGGGATCAGTCGCGGAAGTCGAACGCCACCTTGATGGCGCCGGATGCGTCCTGCGTCGCCAGCGTCGTGAACGCGTCACGCCAACGCTCGAGCGGGAACGTGTGGGTGAGCATGCCGGTCAGGTCGACGCGACCGTTCGCCACCAGGTCGAGGTAGTGCTCGATCCCGTGCCGGCGCACGCCGTCGACGTCCTCGACGCCGAATGCGTTCGACCCGACCATCGAGATCTCCTTGAAGTACAGCGGGGTGTCCTCCCACAGCGTCGGGCCGTGGACGCCGGCCTTCACGAGCGTTCCGCGTGCCTTCAGGACGCGGGTCCCGATCTCGAACGTCTCGCGCTTGCCGATCGTGTCGTACACGACGTCGATGCCACCCGGGTAGGCCATCGGCAGCCCGTCGCTCGCCTGCAGGACGCCGCCCGACCACGCGGCTGCCTCCTCGACGACCTGCATCGCGGGCTCGTGCGCGATCACCGTCGCGCCGAGCTTGCGGGCCATGTCGCGCTGCGCGTCGAAGCGAGCGACGACGAGGACGTCGACGTCCGGGTACAGCGCGTGCAGGATCGCGTTCGCGCAGGTGCCGAGCGCGCCCGCGCCGTACACCATGGCGCGACCGCCCGGTGCCGGTGGATGCCGCGTGATCGCGTGAAGCATGACCGCGAAGGGGTCGGCGAACACCGCGAGCTCGTCGGGGACCGCGTCGGGGACCCGGAACAGCATGGAGTCGTGCGCGGGCATGAGCTGCGCGTAGCCGCCGCTCGCGTCGCGTGACGTTCCCGTGTGGATCCCGGGCGCGATCGGGCCGACGCCGAAGCTCGCGCACAGGCTGAGATCGCCGCGTGCGCAGCTCGCGCAGACAGGGTCGACGCCGCGCGGCGCGCACGACAGCCACGGGTTGAGCACCACGCGGTCGCCGACCTCGAGACCCGCGGCGGCCGGACCGAGCGCGACGACGTCCGCCACGACCTCGTGCCCGAGCACCTGGGGCATCGAGAAGAAGCCCTTCATCGGGTTGTCCGGCGTGCGGACGTCGCCCCAGTCCATGAACACCTGTTTGCTGTCGGAGCCGCAGATGCCCGTCATGCGCGGGCGCGTCACGACCCAGTCGGGCAGCAGGAAGCCGGGGTCGTCCATGTCGACGAGCCGCATCGGTGTGTGCGCGAGCGCGCGCAGCAGCGCGTTGTCGGTCTCCGGTTCGGGCTGGGGCTCCGGCTTGACGCCGTAGAGCAGTGCCTGCACGGTGCGTCAGCTCCTCCCGATCAGAGGCCGAGGATGCCCGGGTGCAACGCCGCGCACTGCGCCGCCTTGGCCTGGTCGATGGTCGCAGCGGGCAGGACGGGCGGCTTGTCGAAGTGCGGGTGCGCGAAGTCGAAGTACTCGAGCAGCGTGTTCGCCTGCGCGTCGCGTCGTGTGAGCGGCGCGAGGTGGTACCGCCGCTCGATGAACCGCAGGATCGACGTGTGGTCGCTCACGTCGTGGGACACGAAGTGCGGCTTCGAGAACGGCGACACGACGACGAACGGGACGCGCACGCCGTACTGTGTGAACCCGACGGGCGTGTCACCCGGCTTCAACATGGGCGGGATGTTGTCCGGCGCGGGCGCGGCGGGCGGCGCGACGTGGTCGTAGAAGCCGCCGTGCTCGTCGTACGTGAGGATGAACGCGGACGACGTCCAGTTCGGGCTGGCCATGAGCGCGTTCACGATCCCCGCGGTGAACTGCTGGCCGACCTGGATGTTGGCCGGAGGGTGCTCGTCCGACTCCTGCGACATCGTCCCGATGTACATCGGCTCGACGAACGCGACCTGCGGCAGCGTCCCGGCCTTGGCGTCCGCGAAGTACTGCGCGATCGGCACGACGTTCTGCGCGTGTGCGCGCACGTCGGCGAAGAACGACGCCACCGGGAACTGCGCGTAGTACACCTTCCACGAGATCCCCGCGTCCGACAGCAGCCCGAAGATGGTCTTCTGCGTGAACCCGGCGGGCGGCGGCGCGTCGTTCTGGATGTGACCGAACGACGTGCCCGTCATCTCGTAGAAGCGGTTCGGGTACGTCGGGCCGGGGACCGACGCGAAGTAGCGGTCGCCGATCCCGAAGGTGTTCGCGAGCGCGTAGTAGAAGGGCAGGTCGGTCTGGTCGTAGTAGCCCATCGAGCGGCTGCCGGTCGCGTCGGCGGGGTCGACGTTCTGCGCGGTGAAGCCGTCCATCTTCCCGCCGTCGATCTCGGCGTGCGTGCCGGTCCACGAGTGGTTGGTGTCCGCGACCTGGCACGGCAGGGGCATGTGGAACGGTGTGATCGCGGGCCCGTTCGGGTTCGTCGGGTCGGGGTTGCCGGTCGTCGGCTCGGCTGCGGTGCGGCGCTGCCCGTACGCGTTCAGCTGACCGAAGTAGTCGTCGAACGATCGGTTCTCCTGCATGAGCACGACGATGTGCTGCAGGTCGCGCAGGTGCGGGACGGTGCGCTCGTCGTCACCGTGATGGTGACCCGTCTCGTGATGGTCGCCGCCACGGCCGTCGGCGTGCGCCGTGCCGACTGTCAGCGTTCCGACCATCGCCAGCGCGCCGAGGCACGCCGTCATGCGCGTGATGCGCGTCCGCCAGGCGCCCATGACCCCTCCCCTGATGCCGGATGCGAGGCGTCATCCTCGCGGCGGGGGACGAGGTTGTAAACCGAGCGCCGCCCCCGGGCGATCGCGCGGTCAGGCCGCGATGAACCCCGCGAGCGCGTCGGCCTTCTCGTGGACACGAGGGACGAGCGTGTCGAGCGTGTCCGGGTCGACGTCGAGCAGCGTGAGCAGACGGCGCGCGCCGGAGGTGTCGGCGCGACTGTCGGCCGCGAGGTGCGCGAGCGCGTCCGACGCCGCGATGACGCGTGCGAGCGGAGGATCCGTGCGGTCGAGCGGGAGATGGTGCATCTCGACCGCGTTCGCCATCGACCGCGGGAAGCGCAGCGTGTCGAGCACGACCGCGCCGATGCGCGCGTGCGTGATGCCGAACTCCTCCCGCTCGGCGAGTGTGAGCGAGCAGGCGTCCCGCGCGACGTGGTCGAGCACGCGCCGGTACCGGCGCGGGACACGCCGGAACAGCAACGCGCTGCCGATGTCGTGGAGCAACGCAGCACTGAACGCGTCGCTGGGCGTCAGATCCACCGACTCCGCGAGCAGCGCCGCGGCCGCGGCGGTCTGGAGCGAGTGCGGCCAGAAGTCGGGCGGGACCGAGTCGCCCTTCTCCGAGAAGAGGTCGAACGCGGCGCCGGCAGCGAGGGCCCGGACGGTCTCGAACCCGAGCACGGCGACCGCGCGCTGCGCGCTCGCGATCCGGTTCGTCAGCCCGAAGTACGGCGCGTTCGCCATGCGGATCACCTGCAACGACAGCGCCGGGTCGGTCTCGACGAGCGCGCCGATCGACGCGGCGGACGCGTTCGGGTCGTCGAGCAGCCAGAGGAGCCGCACGGCGGCGCCCGGGTGCACGGGCAGGCGGGTGACCTCGCCGAGGAGAAGGTTGTCGTCGTCCATGGGTGCACGCCCTCCGTCGCCTGATCGGCGGGAACCGTGCACAGCTGAGGCCTGCAGACGGTCCGCGTACGATCGACGGCGCCGTCGGCGGCCGTGACCTGGGAGGACCGGACCATGCAGCAGCGCACGCTCGGACGGACCGGGATGACGGTGAGCACCCATTGCCTCGGGGCGATGATGTTCGGCGCGTGGGGCAACCGCGACCACGACGAGTGCGTCCGCATGATCCACACCGCGCTCGGTGCGGGCGTCAACTTCGTCGACACCGCGGACGTGTACTCGGCGGGCGAGTCGGAGGAGATCGTGGGCGCCGCGCTCGCCGGCCGCCGCGACGAGGTCATCCTCGCGACGAAGGTGCACGCTCCGATGAGCGCCGACCCGAACCAGCGCGGCAACTCGCGGCGGTGGATCGTGCGCGAGGTCGAGAACAGCCTGCGCCGGCTCCGTACCGACTGGATCGACCTGTACCAGATCCACCGGCCCGACTTCGCGACCGAGATCGACGAGACGCTCGGCGCGCTCAGCGACCTGGTGCACCAGGGCAAGGTCCGTGCGATCGGCTCGTCGACGTTCCCCGCGGAGCTCATCGTCGAGGCGCAATGGGTCGCCGAGCGACGCAACCGCGAGCGGTTCGTCTGCGAGCAGCCTCCGTACTCGATCCTCGCCCGTGGCATCGAGCGCGCCGTCCTGCCGACGTGCCTCCGCTACGGCATGGGCGTGATCGTGTGGGGTCCGCTCAACGGTGGCTGGCTGACGGGCAAGTACCGGCGGGGCGCGCCGGTTCCCGAGGACTCGCGCGCCGCGCGGGGCCGTACGCCTGCGCGCTTCGACACCGAGCGCGACGACGTGCGCCGAAAGTTCGACGTGATCGACGAGCTCGAGAAGATCGCGGCGGACGCCGGCCTCTCGCTGACGCATCTCGCGCAGGCCTGGGTCCTGGAGCACCCGGCGGTGACGTCCGCGATCATCGGGCCGCGTACGCCGGAGCAGCTCGGCGACCTGCTCGCCGGTGCGGACGTCCGTCTCGACGCCGACACGCTCGATCGCATCGACGCGGTCGTGGCCCCCGGCACCGACGTCGCCGCGCCGGACGCCGGGTGGGAGACGCCGGATCTCTCGCCGTCACGCCGTCGACGTCGGTCGCGCTGATCGAACCCGAGACGGGCGTTCAGTCGTCCTCGACCGTGATCGCGCTCTCGGGGCAGCTCTCCTCGCCCACGCGCGCCTGGATCTCGAGCTCGCCGTCGACGTGCTCGTTGGGGATCAGGCAGTGGCCCTCGTCGTCGGCGTCGAACACCTCGGGCGCGAGCGCGTAGCAGCGGCCGTGACCGACGCAGCGATCGGGGTCGACCCGCACGCGGGCCATGGCGCCTCCTGACGGGTGAGTGGGCTGGACGTCGACGCCGCGAGCCTGACGTCGGCGTCAGTGTACGACGGGGGCGGCCCGGGTCAGGAACGGGTCACGTCGCCGTAGCGGGCGAGCGCGAACGTGTAGAGCCCGTACGCCGCGAGACCGGCCGCCACGATCACGAGCAGCACCGGGCCGTACCGGGCGTTGCGGAGACGGGCGAGGGCGCCATCGATGCCGCTCGAGTCGGCGGGATCGAAGCGCACCGCGGCTTCGACCACGAACACGCCGACGAGCGCCGCGACGACGCCGCGCGCCGCGATGCCGGCCTTCGCGAGCGCGGAGACGACCCGGCGCATCGGGATGCTCATCTCGTCGAGGTGGAGGTCGCGCCGGAACCGGCCGTCGAACCCGCGCCACGTGACGACCACACCGCCGACGACGACCGCGAGACCGACGATCACGACGAGCGCGCGCCCGCCCGGCCACCGCAACACGTGGCCGGTCCAATCCTCTTGCTCGCGCGTGCTCGACGCGGTCGGATTTGCGCCGGCGACGAGTTGGACCGCGATCACCGCGAGCGCCGCGTACAGCAGGGCGCGACCCACGTTCGCGACGCGCGCGACGGCGGCGCGACGAGCGTCACCGGCACCGTCGGGTCCGGCGACCGCGAGCAGGCCCTGCCAACACGCGTGCGCCGCGAGCCCGACCGCGACGAGCGCGAGCAGCGCGGTTCCGAGCGGCTGGTGCGCGACGGCGCGCAGCGCGCCCTGCGAGTTCGGTTCCACGCGCCGGCCGAACGCGAGCTCGACGACGAGCACACCGACGACGAGGTACAACACGCCGCGTGTCGCGAGCCCCCACCGGGCGGCGCGCTGCACCCGCGGGCTGTCGGCCGCTCGTTGCGCCGTGCTCTCGGTCGTCACGACCACGAACGGAGCAGCCGTTCCGCGCCCTCCGCGAGTTCGCGCACGACGTCCGCGGCGCGTTCTCTGCCGGTGACGGCGTCGACGCCCTGCCCGCAGTAGCACGCCATCGCCTCGATCGCGCCCGTCGTGTCGACGGTCGGCGGCATCGGCGACCATCGCACGACCGGGATCTCCGCGTCCGCGTGCCGGGTCGCGCCGACGACGTCGGTCGTGGCCTCGTTCGCGCGGTCGAGCGCGCGGCGCAGGACGCGGTGCGGTGCGTCCGGCCATCCCGCGCCGAAGCGGTCGGTGAGGACGGTGTCGACTCCGCTCGCGTGCACGAGGGCGTCCTTGTAGCGGGGATGGGCGCACGACTCGTCGGTCGCGACGAACCGCGTGCCGACGCGCGCGGCGGACGCGCCCGCGGCGAGGACCGCGGCGACGCCGCGCGCGGTCGCGATCCCGCCCGCGGCGACGACCGGGACGTCGCGCGTGCCGGCGCGGTCGAGCGCGCCGAGCACACCGTCGAGCAGGGGCAGGAGCGGGGTCGTGCCGCGCACGTGGCCGCCGGCCTCGACGCCCTGGGCGATGACGACGTCGCACCCGGCGTCGACGGCCGCGCACGCCTCGGCGACGGAGCCGACCTGCCACCACGCCTCCGCGCCGCCCGCGTGGATCCGCTCGACCGTCGCGCGCTCGGGATCGCCGTAGAACATCTCGACGAACCGGCTCTCACGCGCGGCGAGCTCGACGTCGGCCGGGTCGACGAACGGGACGAGGAAGTTGACGCCGTAGGCGAGCCCGGGCCGGTCGGCCAGGCGGGCCAGGCGGTCACGGAGCGGGATCGCGTCGAGCCCGGGCAGCGTGCCGATGGCGCCGGCCGCGGCCACGGCCTCGACGAGCTCGACCGTCGTGACGCCGCCCATCCCCGCTTGCTGCACCGGGACGCGGCACCCGAGCCGCTGCGTGAGCGCGGTCGCGATCACCGACGCAGCATGCCAGTGCGAGGTCCGGGCGTGCGGCCGCTCGTCTCGCTCGCGTCAGCAGCGACCGTTGGTCACGACGACGTCGTTGCCGGTCGGCGGCAGCGCGAGGCAGGCGAACTTGCCGGCCACCTCGACCTGGATCTTCCCGCTGTCGACGAGTCCGTCGTGGTTGGCGTCGGTCACGCCGGTGACCGAATCGCCGAGATGCAGGTCGTCGACTGCAGCCTTGACCACCTCGATGGACCGGGCCGGACGGTGCTGGACGTCGGCCTGGTGCTTGATCGCCGCGCTCAACCCGTCCGCGGTCGTGTGCGCGACGGCCTGCTTCGCGTCGTTCGTCGCGTTCTTCACGGTGTCCTTGGCCGAGCTCTGGGTGGCGCTCGAGCAGCCCGCCCCGAGCAGCGCCACCGCGGCCGTCACGGCCGCCACGGCCGCCAGCGTCCGTCTCATTGTCGCCCTCCGTTCCCCCTCACTGGCCCGTACCCCCGACGATACGGGGGCCAACCGCGGGCGCGTTTCCCCAGGTGAGGCCGTGGGCATGCCTCTTTCCAAGACCGAATGGAGGCGATGACCATGGCACGGGGGACCAAGGTGGAGGACCGGCACGCCCGCCTCGCGCTGGTGCACGACGCCGGCCGGGGACGGGTGTCCGGGGTGTCGACGGCGGCGGGTGTGCTCGCCGGGTTCGGGGCGTTCGCCCTCGTCCTCGGCATCGCGGTGGCGATCGTGCAGGTGATCGGGATCGATGCCCGCGGCTTCAGCCGGGGCGACTGGCGCGCGATCGGGCTCGGGTCCGGGATCGCGACCGCGATCGTCGTGCTGGGCGCATGGTGGTTCGGCGGCTACGTCGCCGGCCGCATGGCCCGCCGCGCGGGTGCGACGCACGGGTTGGCCGTGTTCATCACGACCCTGGTCGTGCTCGTGATCGCAGCCGCGATCGTGTGGGCCGAGGGCGGCCCGACGACGATCCGCGACGGGCTCCGCACGCAGGGCGCTCCCACCGACAGCGCGACCTGGTGGGGTATCGGCGCGCTGACCGGCGTGCTCGCCTTCGTGGGCGGCCTCGTGGGGAGCTTCTTCGGCGGGATCCGCGGCGAGCGGTGGCACCAGCACCTGCTCGAGGACGCGCTCGACCCGGAGATCGGCCCCGAGGCGGAAGCTCGTCGCGAGGCCGAGGCGCGCAACGCCGCGGCGCGTGAGCGGGTCGAGACGACGAGCCCGCCGTCGGCCGCGGGCGCCGGCGCGGCAGCCGGCGCCGCCGCGGGCACGGGCGCGGGTGCGGCAGCGGAGCGCGACGACTTCCTGAGCGACGGCGGACGCGGTCGCGCCGAGGGCGGTCGGTACGAGCGCGCCGGCGACACGAACCACGCCGACGACACCGCGGACACCCGCGACGACCGCGTCGTCCCGGTCGTCGCGCCGGACGCGCCGGTCCCCGTACGCGACGGGGGCGACAGGGTGGACGTCGCGAGCGCCGAGCGCGACGAGCGTGCACGCGAGGACGACGCGATGGTCGACGACGGGCGACCGCACCGCTTCGCACGCTGGGTGCGCTCCGGCCGCTGACGCGACGGCATCACACGGACGTGAGGGCCTCGCGGACCTGCGCGACCGCGTCGCGCAGGTCCGCGACGTCGCGCTCGACCGCACCGTCGGGCGTCACGAAGACGAACACGCAGCGGACCACCGGCCGTCCGAGCAGCGTCTCGAGCGCGAGCGCGTACGCGGCGCCCTGGGGACGATGTCGCGCGACGGCCCGGTCGACGGCCGCCACCGTCGCGACGCGGTCGGTCTTGTAGTCGACGACGACGAGCCCGTCGGGCGCGTCGACGAGCAGGTCGATCACGCCCTCGACGGTCGTGCCACCAACCTGCGCGGTGACGGGCACCTCTCGCCAGGACCGCACGCCGGCCGCGAGCCGGACCACCGGCGCCTGCAACATCGCCCGTGCGAGACGGGCGACCTCCTCCTCGCGGTCGGGGACCGCTTCGGCGAGGGCCTGGGCGCGCGCGGCCGTTGCTAGCCCGTCGCCGGTCGCGAGATCGACCGTCTGCAGCACCGCGTGCACCGCGCGCCCGACCGCGGTGCCCGATCGACCGCGGCGAACGGAGACCGCGACGTCGTCGTCGACGAGCATCTCGTCCTTCCCCGCACCCGCCCCGTCCTCCTCGTCGACGTCGTCGCCGGAGGTGACCGCGCCCGTCGCGAGCGCGAGCCGGTGCGACAGCGCGGTCGCGCTCACGACGGGATCCGCCGCGCGCGCCAGCACGGCGTCGCGGCGGGCCCGCCACGCCTCGACCACCGACGCGGCGTCGACCGTGGACGCGCGTTCCGCGCGACCCGCCGCGGCCGCGTCGACGTGCCCGGAACGGGGTTCGCCCGGGTCGATGCGCTCACCCGGCGCACCGTCGAGACACGCGGCGAGGCGTTCCGCACCGCACGGCCGGGCCTTCGTCGACCGGTGCAGGCTGACGAGGAGGTGGTCGCGCGCGCGGGTCGCGGCCACGTACAGCAGCCGGTCGCGCTCCGCCGCGACGGCATCCTTCTCGTTCGCGCACGCGGTCTCGTAGCCGGGCGTCGCGAAGGCGACGTCCTTCGGCGCGAGCCGGACCTCGAGGCCGTCGTCGCTCCAGAGCGCGGACGGGAGGCGGTCGTCGTCGCGGGCGTTGAGCCCGGCGAGGACGACGATCGGGTACTCGAGCCCCTTGGAGGCGTGCACCGTGGTGATGCGGACGGCGTCGTCGTCGGGCTCCGGGGCGACGACCTCGACCGCTCGTGCCTGCTCCGAGGCCTGCTCCTCGACCCAGTCGACGAACGCACGGACGTCCGACCCGCCCGCGGCGTCGAACGCGCGCGCCCGGTCGACGAGGAAGCGCACCCGACGCCAGTGGTCGCGTGGGCGCGGGTACGCGAGCGCGAGCTCGAGCACGTGGCGCTCACGCACGATCCGGTCGAGCAAGCCGCTCACGCTCGTCGTCCAGCGGTCGCGGTGCAGCTCGTGGAGCGCGGCGAGCGCTCGGGTGACGACGTGGTCGCGCAGCTCGTCGGGCGGGCGGCGGCGGTAGTCCCAGGGCCCGTGCGCGAGGTGGTAGCCGACGAGCTCGTCGTCCGCGCACGCGAACGCGGGCGTGCGCAGCGCGCCCACGACCGCGATCTCGTCGGTCGGGTCGTCGACGGCGGTGAGGATCGTCACGAGATCGCGCACCTCGGCCGTCGCGTACACGAGCGACTGGCTCTCGACCCGGGACGGGATGCCGGCGTCGTCGAGCGCGGCCTCGATCGCCGGGAGCGCGGCACGCGTCGGCAGCAGGATCGCAACGTCCTTGTACGTCGCGGCTCGCATCGTGTCGCCGGACCGTTCGCTGATCGTCCAACGCTCGGCCGCGACGCGGCTGACGATCGCGGCGACGTCGCGCGCCTCGGCGCGGCGCACCTCGTCGATGCGGGCGTCGCGTTCCTCGCCGAAGACCTGGACCGGGCTCCGCGTCCCGGGCAGCGGCGAGCGGTGGGCGGTCAGCGCCACCCACGGTGCCTGCAGCTCCGGCCGCCCGTCCGCGAACCGGCGGGCGAAGACGTGGTTGACCCAGTCGACGATGCCGGGCACGCACCGGTGGTTCTCCACGAGGAGCATCGGATCGTCGCCGAGCCCCGTGCGGAAGCGCAGGTAGACGCCCATGTCGGCGCGCCGGAAGCGGTAGATCGACTGCTTCGGGTCGCCGACGAGGAACAGCGCGCCCGGCGTGAGCGCTTCGGCGTCGACGGGCACCGGTGTGTCGGCGCCGCTCGCCGACGGGGCACGTGACGTGAGCAGGAGCGCGAGGTCGGCCTGGAGCGGGTCGGTGTCCTGGAACTCGTCGACGAGCACGCGGGTGAACCGTCGCGCGAGCGCACCGCGCACGGCCGCGTCGCGGCGCACGAGGTCACGCGCGAGCACCAGCAGGTCGTGGTACTCCAGCATCCCCTCCCGGCGGCGCTCGTCCGCGCTCCGAACCGTGAACGCCACGACGCGCGCCACGATCGGCGAGACGAGCGCCGCGCGGACGTCGCGCAACGTCTCGACCAGCGCGTCGTTCGCCTGCTTGAGGTGCGCGACGACGTCCCGCTTGCACCCGTCGCGCCAGTTCTCGGCGCGCCCGTTGCTCGACGCGAGCTTCGGTGCGTCGGCGAGCACCTCGAGCACGTCGAGACGGTCCCCGGCCTCGCGCAGGCGCGCGCGGAAGCGCTCGAGCCCGAGGACGTGCGTGGCCAGACGGTCGTCGGTCGCGATGCAGCGGGGGACGAGCGCGAACGCCTCGTCGAGCGGCTGGAGGATGCGGGCGGTGTCGACGACGGGGACGCCACGCGGCTCGCGGCAGTCGTCGGCTGCGCGGGTGAGGCGGTCGTAGTGGTCGTGCAGCTCACGGGCGAGCGCGCGGAGGTGACGGACCTTCAGCCCGAGCGCGAACGCGGCGACGAGGACGTCGTGGAGCGCCTCGTCGGCGAGGAGCTCGTCGAGGAACGCGTTCCACCGGGCATCGAACGCGAGCGTCGCGGCGATGTCGTCGGCGACCTCGAAGCCGGGAGGGAGACCGGCCTCCAACGGGTACGTCGCCAGGATCCGCTGCGCGAACGAGTGCAGCGTCGAGATCGCCGCGTCGTCGAGCTCGTCGAGCGCGGCACGGGCGCGTTCGCTCCGGTCGGCCTCGGTCGTGTCGTCGGCGACGACCCGCTCGAGCTCGACGCGCACGCGGTCCTTCAGCTCCGCCGCGGCGGCCTCGGTGAACGTGATCGCCGCGACCTCCGACAGCCGCGCGGACCCCGAGACGACCATCGCGACGATGCGGGCGACCAGCGTCGTGGTCTTGCCCGTGCCCGCGCCGGCCTCGACGAACATCGTCCGCCCGTGCTGCTCGCGCACCTGCACGCGGACGGCGTCGTCGTCGCGTTCGACCGCGCTCACGACCCGACCTCCTCGGGCTCCGGCTCCACCGGTCCGTCCGCGAGCTCGACGTACGCGCGCAGCCGGTCGTCCGTCTGCACGCGCTGCCAGGCGGCACCGCGGTCGCGCGCGCAGATCCGGTCGAAGCTGCAGTATCGGCAGTTCGCCCAGCTCTCGCGGTCCTCGGGACCGGGGCGGGCGGGGAACAGGCCGTCGCGCACGCCGTCGGTGAGGACGCGCAGGACCTCCCCGAGCCGGTCGAGCGTCTCGTCCGTCACGGTGTAGCCACGGAGGTGGTCGCGCGTGGACGGCTCCAGGAAGAAGTAGTACGAGGACACAGCCGCGACCCGTTCGTCCACGTGTCGCGCCGCGAGCGCGTAGATCGGGAGCTGCAGGAGCCGGCCGGCCTGGACCGGGTCGGCATCGAGCTTCTTGTACTCGTCGTCCTTGCCGGTCTTGTAGTCGAGGACGACGAGACGCGTGCCGTCGGGCGAGCGGTCGACGCGGTCGACGCGCCCCCGGAACGCGACCCGGCGGCCGTCGCCGAGGTCGATCTCGACCGGCGGGACGTTCGCGCCACGCTCGCCGGCATCGTCGTCGCCGAACGACAGCTCGAGCAGGCCGGGGTCGGGCACGACACCGAGGCACGCGCGGTTCTGCTCGTCGGCGTCGAGCGCGTCGATGAGCACGCGCCGGATCCGGCGCTGCTCGACCTGCCACAGCAGCGACCGGCCCGTGATGCCGCGGGCCGCGGCGTCGTCGAAGTGACGCTGCGCGATCGCGAGCAGCTGGGCGCGCTCCTGGGCGTCCCAGGGCTCGCCGGGCGCCGAGCGGGGCCGTGCCTCGCGCACGAACTGCTCGAGGATCGCGTGGACGAGCGTCCCCCGGTCCAGGCCGTTGATCACGTCCGTCGCCTCGGGCCGTTCGACGTCGCGCAGCCCGAGGACCTCCGAGAGGAAGTACTGGCGCGGGCACGTCGCGTACCGCTGCAGCGACGTCGCGGACTGGACGCGGTCGAGACCTCCCGCGACGTCGGGGAGATCGCCGACGTACCCGTCGAAGCGGCCGAGCACGCGACCGGTCCGCGTGCGGACGGCGTCGAGTCCGCGCGCGAGCGCGACGTCGCCGAGCACGAACGGGTGGTCGTCGACACGACCGCCCGCGCGCTGCAGGCACCGCAGCTCGCGCAGCTCCAGCTCGCCGAACGACACCGGTTCCGTGGACTCGTCGACGAGACCGGACTCGAACGACTCGACCGACCGGTACCAGGGCGCGGCCAGCTCGGCGAGATCGGGCGCACCGAGGACGCGCCCCGCGAGTCGCGACGCCTCGTCGAGCAGCCAGCGCGCCGGGTTGCTCGCCCGTTGCGCACGCACGTCGGCACGCGACCACGTGAGGACGCGCGCCGGTGCGCACGCGAGTGCCGCGAGATACCGGCGATGCTCGTCCTGACGGGTCGCGCGCGGCGCGATCTCGTCGGCGTCGTCGGTGCCGCCACGCTCGTCGTCGGGGAGGAGCGGGTCGTCGCGCGCGCTGGGCGGGAACGCTCCTTCGTTCATCCCGAGCACGACGACGACGTCGAAGTCGGTCCCGGCCGCGGCGCGCAACGGGCCGACGAAGACGCCCGTCCCGAACGTGCCCTCGCGGCCAAGCGGGGCGTCGAGCTCACGGGCGACCGCGACGCGGAACGCCGCGAGGTCGGCGTCGCCCGCGACGTCGTCGAGCTCCCCGAGCGACCGGACGCGAGCGACGATCTCGCGCGCGGCGTGCTGCTCGATCTCGGGCCAGTGCGCGCGCGCGGCGGTTCCTCCGGTGTAACGGTCGAGCAGGTCGACGGCCCACGCGCTGAGCGACGCCCATGTCGCCGGCTCGGGTGCCACGAGGTCCTGGGCGAGCCGCTCGACGAATGCACGCAGCCGCCGTGTCTCCGCGAGCTCGACGTCGATCGCGCCGCGGACGCCGTCGGTCGCGTCGGCGTCGTCGCGCAGGTCGTCGGCTCGGCGTTCGAGCCGCATCTCGTGCGTGTCGAGCCGCGCCGTCCACTCGTCGGCGCCCGCGACGACACCGGCGAGCCGGGACACGACGTCCCACCGGTGCGCGTCGATCCCGTGCTCGTCACCCGGGTCGCGCAGTGGCGCGGTCGCGAGCCACGCCGCGAGCGCGTCACGGCGCAGGTCGGACGTCGCGAGGGCGAGCGCACCCTCGAGGACGCGGCCGGCGCCGGAGTCGTGCAGGCGGCGCGCTGTCGGGCCGTTCGCCGGGATCCCGGCCGCGGCGAGCTGTTCGAACGCGACGCGCGCGTACGGCTCGGCGATCCGGTACAGCAACGCGACGCGCGACAGCGGCACCGGTGACGGACCGTCCTCGGCCCGTCGCAGCACCTCCCGCAACGCGGCGCGCACCTCGTCGTCCGGATCGGGCGCGTCGACCAGCAGCACGTCCGGCGCGGCCGCGTCGTCACCGGCGACGGTCACCGCGGGACCGAGCACGCCGGCGAGCCGTTGCGCGAGCGCGATCGTCGGCGCGTCGACGTCGGGCTCGCCAGTGGTACCGAGGAGCACGGCCGCGCCGCCCGTGGCCGCGAACGTGCCGACGAGCTCCTGCTCGCTCACCGACAGCGCGTCGGGGAGGTACACGACGACGAACCCGAGCTCGCGCGTCGCCGACGGATCGTCGTGCACGGCCGCGGCCGCCGCGTCGAGCAGGTCGTCGGCGTCGTAGAAGTTCCGCGTCCGCCGTCGGTACTCCTCGAGACACGCGACGACGTGCGCGGCGCGTGCACCCCGGGCCCGCAACCGCTGCAACGTCGCGGGACGGGCGCGCCGGAGGTCGGCGAGCGTCCGTTCGAGGCCCCGCACGGTGCTCGGGTGGTCGCGCAGGTCGCCGAGCGGTCCCGGCACGTCACCGAGCACGGACCGCACGATCTCGGCTGCCGTCGCCGGTGTGAGCGGCCGGCGGCCGGCCGCTTCGAGACGTGGCGCGCCGAGCAGCCCGGCGACCCGGGGCATCAGCTCGAACCGCACGTTCGCGAACCCGCGCCCGTCGTGCAGGCGCGACGCGAGCCGCCGCCGCACCGAGAGCGCCGCGTACACCGTGGGGACGACGACGGTGACCGCGGCGAGAGGATCGTCGGCCTGCAGGTCCGCGAGCAGCGCTTCCAGCGCCCGGTGCGCCGCACCGCCGAACGGGACGAGCCGCAACCTGTTCTCCGCGCTCATTGCTCCCTCGGGCCGGGCCGTCCCGCGCTCCGCGCACGGCCCGGCTTCGTTCGCGACTCCCACGACCCAGACCCTAACGACGGGGTGTGACAGCGAACGCGCAATCGGGCAGCATCGCGGGATGCGCTACGTCGAGGCCGGCGGCGTCCGGGTCTCTGCGATCGGGCTCGGCACGTGGCAGTTCGGGGCCCGTGAGTGGGGCTACGGCGACGACTACGCACGTCACGAGGCCCGCGCCATCGTCGACCGGGCGCTGGCACTCGGCGTCGACCTGATCGACACCGCGGAGATGTACGCGTTCGGGCGCTCGGAGCGCATCGTGGGCGACGCGATCGCGGACCGCCGCGGCGACGTCTTCGTCGCCACGAAGCTCTTCCCGGTCGCCCCGTTCGCCCCGGTCGTCGAGTGGCGCGCCCGTCGCAGCGCGCGCCGTCTGGGTGTCGCGCACATCGACCTGTACCAGGTGCACTGGCCGAACCCGGTCGTTCCGGACGGCCCGACGATGGCAGGCATGCGGCGCGTCCTCGACAGCGGGCTCGTCGCGCACGCGGGCGTCAGCAACTACTCGCTCGCGCGCTGGCGTCGCGCGCAGGACGCGCTCGGCCGGCCGCTGCTGTCGAACCAGGTGAAGTTCAACCTCGCCGAGCGCGGACCGCTGCGCGATCTCGTCCCGTGGGCGCAGGCCAACGACCGGATCGTGATCGCGTACAGCCCGCTCGCGCAGGGCTTCCTGTCGGGGAAGTACGACGCCGAGCACCTGCCGGCCGGGTCCGCGCGGCGCACGAACACGCTGTTCCTCCCCGAGAACCTCACCCGCGGCGCCGAGCTGCTCGACGTGTTGCGCTCCGTCGCGAACCGGCACGGCGCGACGCCCGCGCAGGTCGCGCTGGCGTGGCTGATCCGCCGGCCGAACGTCGTGGCGATCCCGGGTGCGAGGAGCGTCGCGCAGCTCGAGGCGAACGCAGCCGCCGGGGATCTCGACCTGTCCGATGCCGACGACGCCGCGCTCACCGAGGCGGCGGAGGCCTACCGGCCCGAGCGAGGCGCGGCCGCGCTCCCGGCCCTCGCTCGCCGCGTCGTCGGCTCACGGTGACGCATCCGTCACGGTGAGCGGCGCCGCGGCGCCTCCGCGCGACCCGCGTATGCCATCCTGACCTGTCGTGCGCAGGCTGCGGCGCTTCGCCGTCATCGTCCTCGCCGGCGGGGCAGGTCTGGGTCTGTGCTTCGCGGCGCTGATCCCCGCGTCCGCGACGCTGTTCAACAGCACCCGGTTCAGCTCGAAGATCGCCGACCACCTGAGCACGCTGGCGCAGCGGACACTGGTCTACGACGCCAACGGCAACCAGATCGGGATCTTCGCCGCGGACGACCGCGAGCGCGTGAAGCTCGCGCAGGTCCCGAAGGACCTCGTCAACGCGGTGATCGCGACCGAGGACCGCACGTTCTGGAAGAACCCGGGCGTCGACCTGCAGTCGACGTTCCGCGCGCTCTGGGCGAACGTCACGTCGGGAAGGGTCGAGCAGGGCGGCTCGACGATCACGCAACAGCTCATCAAGAACCGGATCCTCACGCCGAAGCGCGACCTCAACCGCAAGGTCCGCGAGGTGATCCTCGCCTACCGCTTCGCCGACCAGTTCTCGAAGAAGCAGATCCTCGAGGAGTACCTCAACACCGTCTACTTCGGGCAGGGCTCCTACGGCGTGAAGACCGCGGCCGAGCGCTTCTTCGACGGTGAGCCGCTGGGCCAGCTCACGTTGGGGCAGGCGTCGCTGCTCGCGGGACTCATCCAGAACCCCGAGGGCTACAACCCGTTCGTCCACCCCGACGCCGCGCGCGAGCGCCGCCTCGTCGTCCTGCAGCGCATGATCGACCAGCACTACATCAACCGGATGCAGGCGTTCGCCGCCGCGCTCGAGCCGCTGCCGACGAAGCTGCCACCGGCCGACTACCGCCCCGACAACTACTTCCTCGCCGAGGTCGAGCAGCGCCTGCTCGACGATCCTCGCCTCGGCGCGACCGCGGCCGACCGCGAGAACGCGGTCCTGCGCGGCGGCCTGCGCGTCTACACGACGTACGACCCGCGCCTGCAGTACCTGGCCCAGCAGGCGATCGCGGGCACGTTGGCACAGGCGACGCCCCGTGCCGACGGCATCACCGCGGCGATGGTCGTCATGGACCCGCAGACGGGCGCGGTGCGCGCGCTGATCGGCGGCCCCGGGTTCCAGCAGAACCAGTTCGACATCGCCACCCACTACCGCGCCGGTGCGAACTCGGGACGCCAGCCGGGGTCGACGTTCAAGGTCGTCACGCTCGCGACCGCGATCGAGAACGGCTACTCGCCGAACGACAGCGTGAGCGGTACGTCGCCGTGCGTCGTGCAGTTCCCCGGCTACCCGCCGACACCGCCCCTGAAGAACGCCGAGCAGGGCCCGGGCACGGAGAGCATCCGCACTGCGACGGTCGACTCCGTGAACTGCGCGTACCTGCGCATCGGCGCGAGCCTCGGCCTCGACAAGATCACCGAGATGGCGCAGCGGCTCGGCATCTGCGCCGGTGCGACGACGACCAAGGCGACGTGCCCTTACTGGCAGCTCGACAAGACCGACAACCGGCCCGACGTCAACGGCAACACCGCGCAGGTGAAGGTGCCGACGATGGTGTACGGGTCGGCCGGCGGTCAGACGCCGCTCGACATGGCGACGATCTTCAACACCTTCGCGGCGGACGGCGTGCGTCACGACCCGATCTTCGTCACGAAGGTCGTCGGGCCCGACGGCAAGACGATCTTCCAGAACAAGACGGCCGGCAACCGCGTGATCGATCCGCAGGTCGCCCGCACCGTCACGGACATCCTTCGTGGCGTCATCACGAACGGCACCGGTACGAGCGCGCGGCTCGACGGCGGTCGTGTCGCGGCGGGCAAGACGGGCACGACGGACAACGAGACCGACGCCTGGTTCGACGGGTACACGCCGCAGCTCACCGCCGTCGTGTGGATGGGGAACCTCGCGAGCGAGACCCCGATGGGCCGTGTCGGTCGCTACAACACCGTGTTCGGCGGGACGTGGCCCGCGATCATCTGGAAGAACTTCATGAACTCCGCGCTCGCGGGCCAGCCGAACGAGGACTTCGTCGCGCCCGACCAGTCGCTGTGGCCGCCCGGTCGGCGCATCACCGACGCGGGTCGCGGCACCTCGTCGGCGCAGCCGGACAGCGGCGGGTCGGGTGGCCAGTCGCCGCCCTCGTCGGCGCCGCCGACGCAGCCCCCGACGTCGACGAGCGCGCCCGCGACGACGAGCACGTCCGCGAAGCCGACGCCGTCGTCGTCACCGCCTCCGAGCACGGTCACCACCGCAGCAGTGCCCCGGTAGTCTCGCCGGGATGCCCGCGCTCGACACGTTGCTCGCGGTCCAGGAACGCGACACCGCCATCGACCGCCTCCGGCATCGGCGCGACACGCTGCCCGAGCGCGCCGCGCTCGCGGAGGCGGACGCGCGCCTGCGCGAGCTCACCCCGCTGCTCGCGGACGCGCGTGCCCGGCGCGACGACGTCGCCCGCGAGGAGCGCCGTCTCGACGACGAGGCGCGCGCCCTCGAACAGCGCGCGATCGAGACGGAGAAGCGGCTCTACTCGGGCGAGATCTCCTCACCGCGGGAGCTGCAGGCCATGCAGGCGGACATCGAGCAGCTCCGCCGTCACCGCTCGTCGGTCGAGGACGACGAGCTCGCGCTGATGGAGCAGCGCGAGTCGCTCGACGCCGAGGTCGCCGCGTTCGAGGCGCAGATCGCCGGCATCGAGGCGGGCGTCGCGGACCAGCGAGCGGCGCTGGCCGAGCAGGAGGCGACGATCGACGGCGAGATCGCGCAGGAGAGTGGCGCGCGCGGCGAGCTGACGCGCGACCTCCCGGCCGACCTCCTCACGACGTACGAACGCTGTCGCGCCCAGGCGCGCGGTGTCGGCGCGGCGCGCCTCGTCGGACGGACCTGCCAGGGATGCCACCTCGACATCCCGGCGACGGAGGCCGAGCGGATCAAGCGCGCGGCGGACGGGACCGTCGCGTTCTGCGACAATTGCGGCTGCATCCTGGTGCCGCAGCCGTGAGCGACGGGCGTCGCGAGGCAGTGCTGCTCTACTGCGACGGCGGCGCGCGCGGGAACCCGGGTCCCGCCGCCATCGGCGCGGTCGTGCTCGACCCGTCGACCCGTCCACCGACGCGGCTCGCGACTGTCAGCCGTCGCATCGGCGTCGCGACGAACAACGTGGCCGAGTACGAGGCGTTGATCGCGGGCCTGGAGGCCGCGCGCGACTTCCCGGCGCGCGGGATCCACGTTCGCGCCGATTCCCAGCTGCTCATCCGCCAGCTCGAGGGTCGTTACAAGGTGAAGCACGCGGGCCTGCGTCCGCTCTTCGACCGGGCGCGCGCGTTGCTCGCGCCCTACGAGCGTGTCGATCTCGAGCACGTGCCCCGTGAGCAGAACACCGACGCCGACGCGCTCGTCAACGCCGCGCTCGACCTGCCGCCCGGCGAGGTCTGAGCCGTGTTCCTCTGGTACGTCGCGGGCTCGGTGCTCATCGTGTGGGCGGTGTTCCGCAGCCACGGCGTCGACTACCGCCTCGTCGCGCTCGGATCGCTGCTGCCGCTCGTGATCGACGCCCCGTGGGGCCGCCCCGCGTTCGGCCACACCCTGCTCGGCGCGGTCGCCCTCCTCGCCGCGGTGATGCTCGCGACGATCGGCCGCCCGCGGTTGCTCCGCCGGCGGTTGCTGTGCCTGCCGATCGGCATGTTCTGCGGGCTCGTGCTCGCGGGCGCGTGGACCGACACGCACGTCCTGTGGTGGCCGACGCTGGGCGCGTCGTTCCCGCACGGTGCGCTGCTGCCCGCGTGGGGCGTCGTCGTGCTCGAGGAGCTCGCGGGCGCGATCGCGATCGTCTGGATGGTGGACCGGTTCGGCCTCGCGAACCGCCGGACGCGCGAGACGTTCCTACGGACGGGCCGGCTCGCGGTTGCGCCACGCGCGACCGCCCGTCCCGTCCGCCGACCGCCCCGTTGATGCTCGTCTTCGTACGGCACGGCGAGACGGCGGACAACCGCGCGGGCCGTCTCCTCGGCCGCTCCGATCCGCCCCTCACCGCGCTGGGCCGGATGCAGGCGCGTGCGGCCGCGCGGGCGCTCGCTCACGAACACCCGGTCGAGATCGTCACCAGCCCGCTCCTGCGCGCGCGGCAGACTGCGGACGCGATCGGTGACGCGTGCGGGATCGTCCCGGCCGTCGAAGAGCGGCTGATCGAGATCGACTACGGCGCGTGGGAGCGACGGTCGCTCGCCGAGGTCCCGCGCGACGCGGCCGCGCTGTCGTCCGACCCCGCCGTCGCGTTCCCGGACGGCGAGAGCCTGACCGACGTCGGCACGCGGGTCGCGACGCTGTGCGACGAGCTGTTGGCGCGAGACGGGCTCGTCGTCGCCGTCTCGCACGTCTCACCGATCAAGGCCGCGGTCGCCTGGGCGCTCGGCGCCGGCGACGACCTCGCGTGGCACATGCACCTGTCGCTCGGCTCGATCACGCGGCTCGGCCGGCGACGCGCCGGTCCCTACCTGATGAGCTTCAACGAGACGGTCCACCTGCGCCGCTGACCGACACGGGGATCGACGTCCGCGCGGGGAGCGAGTGCGCGCCGCGGTCGTCGACGACGAAGCGACCCTCGCCCGGCCCGTCCGCGACCGGCATGCCGAGCGCGTCGAGCAGCGCGCGGTCCTCCTCGGGTGACCGCCCACCGGTCGTCAGGTAGTTGCCGACGATGAGCGCGTTGGCGCCGGCGAGGAGGCCCATCGACTGCAGCTCCCCGAGCACGCGCTCGCGCCCGCCCGCGAGTCGCAGCCACGCGCGCGGCAGCACGAGCCGGAACAGGGCGATCGCCTGCAGCGCCTCGCGCGGCGACATGAGCACCGAGTCGGCGAGCGGCGTCCCCGGACGCGGGTCGAGCAGGTTGATCGGCACCTCGCACGGGTCGAGCGCGGCGAGCTCGAACGCGAAGTCGATGCGCTGCTCGAGCGTCTCGCCCATGCCGAGGATCCCGCCGGAGCACAGCTCCATCCCCGCGTCCTTCGCGTACTGCGCCGTCTGCAGCCGGTCGTCCCACGAGTGGGTCGTGCAGATCGACGGGTAGAGCGCGCGGCACGTCTCGAGGTTGTGGTTGTAGCGGCGCACACCTGCATCCGCGAGGCGCTGTGCCTGCTCACGCGTCAGCAGACCGAGCGAGCACGCGACCTCGAGCCCGGTCTCGTCGTGCACCGCATGGACGGCGTCGATCACCTTGCGCAGCAGCCGTTCCTCGGGACCGCGCACCGCGACGACGATGCAGAACTGCGTCGCGCCCGCGGCGCGCGTCGCGCGTGCGGCTTCCAGGACGTCGTCGAGATCGAGGAACGCGTACACGTCGACGCCCGTGTGGTAGCGGACCGACTGCGAGCAGAACGTGCAGTCCTCGGGACACGCACCCGACTTCGCGTTGATCAGGCTCTCGAGCTCGACCTCCGGCCCGCAGTACGCGAGGCGCACGCGGTGCGCCAGCGCGATCAGATCGGGAAGCTCGTCGAGCGGGCGGTGCGCGACCGCGAGCACCTCGTCGCGCGTCAGCGGTCGGCGCTCTTCGAGCAGGGCACGTTCGGCGGTGGCGAGCGGCATGGGCGGGGAGCGTAGTGGAGCTCTCTCAGACGCCCGGCAAGCGGGCTTCGCCGGCGTCGTACACGAGGACACCGTCCTCGACGCGCGCCTCGGGAGTCGGGCGGTGCGGTTGCAGGCGGCCGTCGTGGAACAGGTGGACGACGGGCGTGTCCCGCAGCAACACGGCCGCGTCGGCGAGCAGTCGCCGGTGACACCGCCACCACACCGACTCCGCGCACATGACGGTCGTGCGCCGGCCCTGTCTCTTCGTCATGAGCCGGTCGAGCGCGTCGGCGAACTCCGGTGTCGCCATGTAGTCGGCGTAGCCGCGGAACGCGGGATGTGTGAGCGCGGTGTTGCGCGACGCCGGGTTCGTGCGTCGCCGACCGCCGAGGCCGGGCGCCCACTCGTACGCGATGCCTGCGTCGTCCGGCAACCAGCGTGCCATCGCGTCACGACCGAACTGCGGGTGGCGGCGGCTGCCCGGGTGCGATCGGACGTCGACGAGCAGCTCGACGCCCGCGTCGTGGAGCACCCGGGTGAGCTCCTCGGCCGTGAGCGTTCCGTGCCCGACCGTGAGCAGCGGTGCGGGCGCGCTCATCGAGACGGTCTCACGAGACGGGTGATCGCGCGGTGCTCGCCCGGGCGCAGGTTGTGGTCGGCGAGGCGATAGCGCGCCGCGGCCGCGAGGTGGTCGCGCAACGCCCGGCCGTCGGGGTCCGCGGCCCGGCGGAACAGGCGCGCGATCACGGGTTGCCCGAGCCGCCCCGCGACG